>NZ_CAWUDM010000156.1:0-10470 GCF_963920855.1 Nostoc sp. CCY0012
CTGGATGATTTAGCTCCTGAACTACTTGCTTATCTCGGAAAGTGACAGAAGAGGGGTAGGGTAAGAAAATTCCACCCTAATCATTATTTAACCAAAAGGTTGAATAATTGTGTCAGTAAATATTGAAGAAGCAAAACTAATTTTTAAAACATATTTTTAGATTTACGAAACTCGCGGACAACATCTTTAATCTCTTGTAACTCCCCCTCAACTAAATAATTTAACTGCCGCATTTCATTGGCTGTAATTTTTCCAGTCAGTTGATTGATGGCATTTTTTAATTGGGGATATTTAGTTAAAGTTTCTTGCCGAACAATTGGTGCAGCTTCATAAGGTGGAAAATATTTTTGGTCATCTTGCAGTACTACTAAACCCAAACGAGAGATTTGCCCATCTGTAGAATTTCCTGCAATCATATCCACCTGTTTTTGCATCAAAGCCCGATATATCAAACCCAAGTCCATAATTTGGGGAGGTCTAGCAAAACTCAAATTGTAGGTTGTAGCTAATCCTGGAAAACCATCTTCTCGTTCTAAAAACTCGTAACCAAACCCACCGCGCCACTGGGGTGTATATTTAGCAGCTTCCGAGAGGGTTTGAATGTTGTAGCGTCTAGCATCTTCACCCCGAATAATCATTGCAAACGTATTTTCAAAACCTAGACTTGGCATTACTTCTAGGTTAAATTTATCGGAATAAGCTTGTTGTATTTTTTCATGTACTATTTGCGGGTCATTAATAACTTCTTGTTTCAAAATAGAAGTAAAAATCGTACCTGTATATTCAATATAAGCATCAATTTGTCCAGCAAGAATAGCATTATGACAAACAAAAGTACCACCCAAACGAGGACGACGAGCAACTGTTAAATTAGTAGTATCTTCGATTTGTTGGGCTAAAAGTTCACCTAAAATATCTTGTTCAGTAAAATCTTTAGAAGCAACAATAATATCACCGCGACTAGTAATATTTGTCTTGAAGTTACAACTAGCGATCGCCACCGCCATTACACAAGTTAAAATACATAATATCAACAACTTTTTCATGATTTCTAGCCTCTAGTCTCTAGCCCCTGATTTATTTAATTTTCAATTTTTTCTCCACCCACCCAATTCCTAAATCAGCCAGTAAAGCAATTACCGCCGCCGGTACAGCCCCAGCTAAAATTAACTGATTATTCACCACAGCAATTCCGCGAAAAATAAATACTCCCAAACCACCAGCACCAATAGCCGCTGCAATAGTTGCAATACCAATAGCTATGACTGTTGCTACCCGCACACCTGCCAAAATCACACCCATTGCCAAAGGGATTTCCACCTGTAATAATAGCTGTCTATCTGTCATACCCATACCTTTGCCGGCTTCCCGAATTGCTGGGTCTACCCCTGTAATACCTGTGTAAGTATTACGAATTATCGGCAGAAAGGAATATACAGTTAAAGCCACAATAGCAGGGACAACACCAATACCACCAATTACAGGGACTGGAATCAGTAAACCAAACAAAGCCAGACTAGGGATAGTTTGCAGAATATTGGCAATACCGAGAATTGGTTGACGCAGATGAGTTTTGCGGGTGATTAAAATACCTAAAGGAATACCGATGAGTGTAGCAGTTGCGATCGCAATACTCACCATGAATAAATGTTCTAGGGTATGTTGGAGGATTTCCGGGCCATACTTGATCAGGAAAAAGTCATTCATATATTTTCTAGAGAACGCAGACATTCAAGAAAAGCTAAACTTTCTGGATGTTGAGCGTGCTTAAATTCATCCTTTGTCCCCAATACTACCAATTCTCCGTCATACATTAAACCAATACGTGAAGCTAAAACAAAGGCTTCTTGAATATCATGGGTGACAAACACCACTGTCTTACCTAATTCTTGTTGTAACCGCTGAAATTCTTGTTGCAGTTCTAAACGGGTGATGGGATCAAGTGCGCCAAATGGTTCATCCATTAATAATACAGGCGGATCAGCAGCTAAAGCCCTGGCGACACCCACCCGTTGCTTTTGTCCTCCCGAAAGTTCATGGGGATAGCGTCCTGCAAACTGTTGGGGATCTAAGCCTACCAATTGTAACAATTCATAAACCCGCGCTTTAATTTGTTTAGGTTGCCAACCTTCCAAAGCCGGGACTAAACCCACATTGCGTTCAACACTAAAATGGGGAAACAAACCAGTTTCTTGAATCACATAGCCAATTTTGCGCCGCAGTTGAATTTCATCCCATTGAGTTGTAGGAATACCATTAAATAAAACTTCGCCTTGGGTGGGTGTAAGTAGGCGATTGATTAATTTCATTGTCGTAGTTTTACCGCTACCACTACGTCCGAGTAATACTAAAGCTTCTCCCTGGTGAATCGAGAAATTAAGATTTGATACTAAAGGGCGATGGTTGCGGCTAAAGGTGACATGACGAAATTCTATGGTAATGAGATTATTTTGTCGCATGGTTGACAGTGAAAACTGGCTATATATTATTGTGGCTCGTAGTGGCGCTTTAGGACTACAAACCTTAATTTTTTACAGCCATTGCTTTCGTGGATGATTCACCTGCTTTTTTCAAAATCCGCGTTAGTTGAAACACCAATAATCCCACAATTATCAGATGACCAACAAATGCTATGACGTAATTATCAAAAGATAGGCTATAGTTTCTTGAAAAAAATAAAACCCTCAATGGTGCAGCTATTGAAAATAGCCAGATAAAAGAATTGTTTCCAGATGGGGAAAATAATATAGATAAAAATAGTGGTAATACAATTACCGCACCCACTCCGCCAGTTGCCCAGAATAATCTCTGCTCGTTTTTCATGAATAATAGTATTTGGGCTAAGGCTGCATAAGTGACAGCTAAAGTACCACAAAAAGCGAGAGAAATAAGGGCAGTAATTTTATTACTGATATCGATTTTTGAAACTAAAATAAATCCACTTAAGCCAGTAATTGCAATAATGGCATTAAGAGCGATCGCTAAAGTGCCTGGACTTTTTTCACCCCAAATTAAATCTTGAATTAAGCTTTTATTACCTAATTTTTCAAAATGATAACTATGTCGATAACGTGTCCAATCTTGTAGCGTTTGACGATGAGGATTAAGAGCAGCAATTAAGTACAAAAATAGAGCAAAATTCAAAAATAATAGCCCAGCTATATTTTCGTACAATGTACCATAGTTATCATAGTTATAATACTGACCAAATACTAAATCCTGCCAATTAGCGCATCCTATAGTAATAATAGCAAAGCAAGTAGTTAGTATATAACTCTGCCGCTTACTTAACATAGTAATATGAGAATCACGAAAACAACGCTGCAAAGATTGCCAAATAAAATATGAGCCGATGGCATAAATTAATAAAGTAAAGCAGACGGTAGCTAAAAATACCATTCCTATTGGTTCGCTAAACCAATGAAACTTACTTAATAGTGGATTATCTGATAGGTATGTAGAACTAACAGAAGAGTGCGGTACTAAATAATAAGGATTAATCAACTTCCAAAGAACTAATGGATTGTCAGATAATACATTACGATGTAGCACTTCTTTAGAGAAAATGAGAAATCCCAAAACTGCACCACTTCCTAACCAGGCTTGAAAACCGCCCAACCAGGAACCAATTAAGCTAAAAAGTAAGGCTCCACTGTAGTAGAAAAAACCAGCAGCAAACATAATTGCATAGAAACTGAAAATCATAGTTGAGGGAATTTTAGCTGCAAACCCTAACCACAAATGTAAAGGAATTGCCAACAAGACAACCACATACAGCAAAATAGGCACACCTAGCATTTTTCCCCATAAAATACTTTGAGGTGATTGGGGACTTAGGCGAATAAAATTGAGCGTATCACGCCGTTCTTCAGTGGATAAATCACTGATTAATAAATATGTTCCTCCAACTAAAAAAGCAAAAAAACCAATAATACTGAGCCAGGTAAATACATCTAAATACCACAATTGCCAGTTGATAATGATATTTCCTAATTCATCCCCTAGACATTTGAGATGCTGCCCAAAAACTTGAATCGTGCAATATTTATGGGAGTAATTATACGATAATGCATTATTAGAAGGTAGTTGGGACTGGGCATAAATTAATAGTACAAATTGTCCCAGTACAGAAAGACTCATCGCCAATAAAATGTTACGCGTTTTTAGACGTCCTTTAATTTCCCGTAACAATTGAGGATTCCAGTCGCCTAGTTGATTTAGCCAGTGAGATTTCATAATTTACAACCCTCTAAAAGTATGAGTTATTAATGAAGCGTAACTATCGATGACATCAAATTATTTAACGTCCTGTCAGTAATGCTTTCGTAGCAGATTCTCCTGCTAATTTAACTTGTTTTATCAAGCGTATATTTAACAAAGCTAAGATAGAAAACTCAGCTAAGAGTGCCATAAAAATTGATGAGATAGCTGAATTTTTCATTCCAGCCCAAGGAAATGTACTAAATAGCCATATAAGAGAATTTTCATCGTGTGTAATGCCCAAAGTTCCTAAAATGATTGGTGGAAAGAACATTGCTGCACCGACAATACCAATTGCCCAGAAAGAAGGTTTGGGGTTTTTCATTAATAATATTATTTGAGCTAAAGTAGCATAAATCATCATTAAGCTAATAAAAAAGACCACAGCTAAAATCGCCTTGATTCTGCCAAAACTGTTTACCCAGTCTATACTGTCGTTATGATGGATATTTAAAACAGGTGCCAAAAGAATCCAAATCACCAACGGAGTAGTTACTATCAGCAAATTAATCATGATTGCTACTAGGGATGGACTTTTTTCACCCCAGATAAAATCATGCCACCAAGATTTATTTCTTGCAGTCTGACTACTAGAAAAATTATTGAAAGTACCACGACTTTCTTCTTGAGCTAAATTGTTAATTAGCAAATAAGTTCCAGGAACTAAAAGTGTAAATATAAACATGACACTAAGTGCCATAAATATATTTTCCCAGCAGTTTTGCCACCATCCTTGCATATCTATGTTTTCGAGAGGGCAGTATGCAGACGATAAAGAATTTTGCTCAAAATTAAACCTTTCTGCCGTAGTAAGATTGCAAAAAGGTTTATGAATTGAGTATGTTTCATTAGGGAAATCACCAAATTGATATAAAACCACTCCTGCTTGACTAATTAATGATATTGCCAAAGCAATTACCACATTGAAAGTTTTCCATGAACCTTTGATTTCCCGAAATAATTGCGGATTATAATCACCGATTTTATCTATCAAATTTAGTGTCATGCTCAAAAAAATCCAATGATAGGGAGTTTAATTATTGACTAATCAAGATGCCTGTTTGTGTCCTAACTTCAAGAAAATAGTTTCTAAATCTTCTTGAGTACAGTAAAAATCAGTTATGGGAATGCCAGAATAAATGAGCGATCGCAACAATTCAGCACTGTCTTCTTCTTTGCCAGAAAAGTTCAAACGCACACTATTTTTCCCGGAAATTACCTGTAACTCTTCAACCAAAGGTTGATGTTTCAGTTCACCTACAAGGGTTTCTAAATTACCGAGGGTAGATACTAAAATTTGCTGCCGAGCAAGACGCTGATAAAGTTGTTTGAGTGAAGCACTTTCCACCAGGAAACCAAGTTCCATAATCCCCACAGATGTACATAGTTCTGCTAAGTCACTGAGGACGTGGGAGGAAATTAATATTGTCATTCCGGCTTCTTGCAACGCCTTGATAATTTCGCGGAATTGCATCCTGGCGATGGGGTCAAGTCCAGAAACAGGTTCATCTAATAACAGTAAAATTGGTTCATGGATAATAGTCCGCGCTAAACTCAAGCGCTGCTTCATCCCCCGTGACAGGGTAGAAATCAGACTGTGACGTTTATTACCCAGTTGAATCAGTTCTAAAACTTCATGTAGACGTTGAGTGCGGCGCGGTTCTCGCAAACGATACAGACGAGCAAAATAATCCAGGTAGTCCCATACTGTCAACTCCTCATACAGTGGATAATCATCGGGTAAGTAGCCTAGACGACGTTTGAGAGTGGGGTTACTCTTGTCACGACGCAGGCGATCGCCATTAATATAAATCTCACCCGTAGTTGGTTCTTCAGCCGCCGCCAACATGCGAATGAGAGTCGTTTTACCTGCGCCATTAGGCCCAATCAAACCGTATACTTCACCCTGTTGAATCTCTAAATCAACGTCATTAACAGCAACATGACGCTCAAACTGCTTTGTGAGTCCACGGGTAGAAATTGCTAATTCTTTTACCATACCTGCTAGGGGTGGTTGTTAATTACACACTAACCTAGCTTCTGGATGCAACTGTTGTCAGCCTCGTTTCGGAAATGGTAACTGATACCTCTTTGTACTCAAAAGTAAGAACTTAGGCGGGGCGTGGGGCTTCTTGCTGTTTCAGCTAAATAAATTGAAAGCTCCATAGGTGCAGTTTGCTGGGTATGATATTTAATCTGCAAGCATTTACCTAGTAAAAACCAACTATGACTCAGAACTACCGCATTACCTTACTCCCTGGCGACGGCATTGGCCCTGAAATTATGGCAGTGGCGGTAGATGTGCTGAAAGTCGTAGGGAAGCAATTTGATATAGAGTTTGCATTTCCAGAAGCTCTCATCGGTGGTGCAGCCATTGACGCTACAGGTGAACCTTTGCCAGATATTACCCTAGATACTTGCCGCAATAGTGATGCTGTCTTACTGGCAGCTATTGGTGGTTATAAGTGGGATTCTCTACCATCTCATTCCCGCCCCGAAGCAGGTTTGTTGGGTTTACGTGCGGGTTTGGGTTTATTTGCCAATTTACGTCCAGCCCAAATTTTGCCCCAATTAATTGATGCTTCTACTTTAAAGCGGGAAGTTGTGGAAGGCGTAGATATTATGGTGGTGCGTGAACTCACTGGTGGCATTTATTTTGGTAAACCCAAGGGGATTTTTACCACCGACACCGGAGAAAAACGCGGTGTGAATACAATGGTTTATACTGAATCGGAAATTGACCGCATTGGTAGAGTAGCTTTTGAAGCAGCACGGAAACGCGGCGGGAAACTATGTTCGGTGGATAAGGCCAATGTATTAGATGTATCTCAATTGTGGCGCGATCGCATGACTCAATTGGCCAAAGAATACCCCGATGTGGAACTATCCCATCTATATGTAGATAATGCGGCGATGCAACTAGTCCGCGCTCCCAAACAGTTCGATACCATTGTCACTGGCAATTTATTTGGTGATATCCTCTCTGATGCGGCGGCTATGCTCACAGGTAGCATTGGGATGTTACCCTCAGCTAGTTTAGGCGCTTCTGGGCCTGGTGTATTTGAACCCGTCCACGGTTCCGCCCCAGATATCGCCGGACAAGATAAAGCCAATCCTTTAGCTCAGGTTTTAAGTGCAGCGATGATGTTACGCTACGGTTTAGACCAACCCCAAGCAGCTGACAAAATCGAACAAGCTGTATTACAAGTTTTAGCCCAAGGCGATCGCACAGGCGATATTATGTCTACTAACATGAATCTTTTAGGTTGTCGCGCTATGGGAGACTCGCTCATCAAAGCTTTGGAAAAATAATAATTTTTCGCCTAAATCTGGCAATTTGGCAGTCTTTGCTAAAAGTTTCGGATAGACTAAGGACAAATCTAGCAATTATACAGCAGTCGATAGTGTACGCATTACGACAAGAACAAACAAAATTCACTGCCCCCAAAAACCAGTCTCCTTTGATTGATCCAGCCGTAATCAGAGCAGCCGGGCAGATCTACTATACCCACTGTGAAGTACATCCTGAAATAGCTGGACAGCCTTCAGGAGTAGCAATTAATCGCGTGAATCATCGAGGTAAAGTGATTTTTACTGACCAACCGGTTCTTTTACCGCAAGAATGTTTTGTCCCGTTGAATCAAATTGAATCGCATATGTATTAGTCATTGGCCCTTCGGCTGCGCTCAGGGTAAATCATTGTACCTTCAGCTACGCTTAGGGTAAGTCATTGGTCATTAGTTGATTGATTTACTCTCGACAAAGAACAAAAAATCAACGACAAATGACACAGAACAAATGACACAAGGATTATATGGACATTGTGATGGTCGTCCCGGCGAGTATCATGGTCTTCGCGCTGGGTGCATCTATTGGTAGCTTTATTAATGTTGTAGTTTATCGGTTACCCGCTAAATTATCTATTTTGTGGCCGCCTTCTCGCTGTCCCCATTGCTTAAACCAGCTAAAAGCTAACGACAATGTGCCTGTGCTGGGATGGATATGCTTGAGAGGGCGATGCCGCTATTGCAAAAGCCAGATTTCTGTCCGTTATCCAGTGGTAGAAGCGATAACGGGCATAATTTTTTTGCTGGTATTTACGGTATTTCAAGTTTCAATTATTACTATAGGCTATTGGGCATTTTGCAGTTGGTTATTAGCCTTATCGCTAATTGATTTGGATACCATGACCCTGCCTAATTCACTGACGCAATCGGGTTTGGTCTTAGGGATCATCTTTCAAATGGCTCTTGGTTTTATCCAAGCTAGTTGGGTGGGATTAATCAATCACCTGATGATGGCAATAGTGGGCGCAGTATTAGGCTTATGGCTATTTGATGCCATCGCTCATATTGGTTCCATCGCCTTAGGTAAAACCGCAATGGGTGCCGGCGATGCCAAACTAGCAGCCATGATGGGCGCTTGGTTAGGTTGGCGATACTTGCTGTTAGCGAGTTTTATTGCTTGTGCTGTGGGCGTATTAATTGGTGGCGGTGTCATATGGCGATCGCGCCAAAAAAGCAGTCAAAAAATCCCCTTTGGCCCGTTTCTCGCTTTAGGGTCAGTCATCACCCTATTCACTGGCGAAGCGATTTTATCTGCCTATATGGGGTTGTTTTTTTAAACAGAAGTAGAGAGGATGAAGGAGATGAAGGGCATGAGGAAGAAAACCTACCCAGTTCCTAGTCCCCAGCGATGCACATAGATACGCTTAGGGCGTAGCCTCTCACAGAGAAGTGTCCCCATGTTTGTAACCGTCATTACCCCAACCCCTCTTAAGTCTTTGGTAATATCAGCTTGTGACTTGTGTCACCCTCTTGATAAAGAGTCACTGTTGGCAAGCACACTTCCTTAGGGTTTGGGAAAGGGCCTCTTGATTGGGGATTGATATATCTAAATGATCTTGACTTTGCTAATACATTTACAAAACTCAAGCTTGCAAGAGACTTGTGTTGGTATGAGCATTTTCGTTAAGCTGGCAACCAAAGATACAAAATAAGGTCTGGATTGCTAACAAGCGTAATTTGAAATGTAGTCAAGAATCAAAAGCTAAAATTGGGGTGTTATGTGCGTCTGTACAAGAGCAAATCTGGAGACTTTGAAAGCGTTAGGTCAAGAGTCACAATTAATTGTTCTGGACTTAGGACTTTTTCATCTAGGCATCCCAATAGTGGCTTGATATGTTTTCAACCTCATACCCACTTAAAAAAAAGATAAAAATGGCGAACAACGAAGAATCACGTGGTTTAAAGTCTCTGTTAGATTGGTTTGCAAATCGACGGAAATCAGGGTCTACCAATTTGGAACGTCAAGAACGTGAAATTGCTGATGGGCTATGGCACAAATGTCCTAAATGTGGTGTATTAAGCTATACAAAAGACCTGCGGGCTAATCAAATGGTCTGCGTTGAATGTGGACATCATAATCGAGTGGATAGCGATGAGCGCATCCGCCAGTTGATAGATAACAATACTTGGCGACCAATAGACGAGCATTTGCGCCCCACAGATCCCCTACAATTTCGTGATCGCAAACTCTACAGCGATCGCTTGCGGGAAATGGAAGAAAAACTGGGTTTAGTAGACGCAGTAAAAACCGGTTTAGGTGAAATCAACGGCTTACCCATGGCCTTGGGTGTGATGGACTTCCGCTTTATGGGCGGTAGTATGGGTTCAGTCGTCGGTGAAAAACTTACCCGCTTGATTGAGCAAGCAACTCAGCGACGATATCCTGTAGTCATCATCTGTACCTCTGGTGGAGCCAGGATGCAAGAAGGTATGCTGTCCCTGATGCAGATGGCCAAAATCTCCGCAGCTTTAGAACGCCATCGCCAAGCCAAATTACTCTACATTCCTATTTTGACCAATCCCACCACAGGCGGTGTTACTGCTAGCTTTGCCATGTTGGGAGATATTATCATTGCCGAACCCAAAGCAACCATTGGTTTTGCTGGTCGGCGAGTAATTGAGCAAACCCTCCGAGAAAAGCTCCCAGAAGATTTTCAAACCGCAGAAGATTTGCTAAAGCATGGCTTTGTGGATGACATCGTATCCCGTACCCAATTAAAGAAAACCTTAGCCCAGCTAATTGCTTTGCACCAACCAATTCCCACTACACATCCGATGGTACTGTGGGAAACAATGAGTTTAAGTCCTACGGCGGCTGAATAAAAGAGGCAGGGGAAAGAGGCAGGGGGGCAGGGGGCAAGGG
>NZ_CAWUDM010000157.1:0-10322 GCF_963920855.1 Nostoc sp. CCY0012
CATCCCCTCATCCCCTCATCCCCAATCCCCAGTCACTTACTAAAACTCCAAACTCGGCCAGTCCGGTTCACGATAATAGTGCGTCATATCGTCAAATTTCCGCAGTTCGACGCGGTGAATCAAAAATTCCGGAAAATTTAACAACCATTGCTGATTCAATTGGGAAAGCATGGTACTAAGGTTTGTCCGGTCTAAATCTGAGGACACCTCCCCGAAATAGCCTAAGGTTACGTGGGCTGTAAAGTGATAATGCTGCTCAATACCCAAAGCCATTAACTTCGGATTTTGATAAATTGTGCGGCGAAATTGAATAATTTGCTCATAGCAGCGCTCATCTTTGGGTACTAAACAAATCCCAACAGCCCTTGGCATGACAATCAAACCCAACATTTGCCATTGAATTGGATTAGCCCCGTTTGTCATGGATTGTTGATACTGCTGAAAGATTTCAGCACAACAAAGGCGTAATTCTTGTTCAAATTCGGGATTTTCTTCACAAGCATGACGATAGGCACTGTCCCAAATTAGGTCTGCCAAAGTCAGATGAAAGCTAGCAGGGGGTACAGGAACAATCAAATCACTGTTCACCGGCAGCTGCAAAAGTTCCTGCTGGTAAGCTTGTAACTGGGTATGAAAAGGAGCATTTTTTGCTTCTTCTCCCGCAGGTGGGGTAATCAGTGAATACCCCGGAAAAGGTGCAGCTTGTCTAGATCCGGATTGCAATTGAAACTTAGCAGATTCCTGGATGTGCTGAATTTGCGATCTGTAAGCTTCTGGCAGCGTCATTCTTGCTACCCGATTCAGGTAAGTTTGATAGTTGTCGTCCAATCTTCGTAGCCTCGCGCTCTCACTGGATAGATTTTAGGGAAGTTTAATCACATTAACAGAGTGATTTCAAAAGTATTTAGCTTTTTCAAGATGATGATAGAGCAAGACAGTTCAGATCAAACCAAAACTTTTGTAGATATGTAGCAACGCTCAGTCTTTGAGAAGAGGTGAAAAAACCGGGTAATTACCTAAAAAAAGCTCTCAGGGCATAAAACACCACTGAGAGCTATTAGTAAACTTTATCTTAGCAACCTGAACCCAGATTATTGCCAAAGATAAATCAGGATAAACAAAACAATCCAAATCACATCTACGAAGTGCCAAAATAACGAGGTGGCATTCACACCAAAGTGGCCTGATTTGTAGTTGCCAGGAAAGAAAGAACGGATAAAAATAATCAACTGCAACAGAATGCCTGTGAGAACGTGCAAACCGTGGAAACCAGTTAGCAGGTAGAACATGCCACCGTATACCCCGGAGGTGAAGCCAAATTCTAGGTGACTCCATTCAATACCCTGCCCTACTAAGAAGTAGCTGCCCATAGCCATTGTGGCCGCGAGATACAGACGAAATCCCTTCAAGTTGTGGCGTTGTAGGGCGCGTTCTGCTAGGTAGATGACAAAACTACTAGAAACAAGAATAACTGTATTGATTGCAGGGTCTTTGATTTCTAGTCCCGAAACTCCGGCTGGTAGCCAGTTAGGAGTTGTGGTTTTGTAGACAATATATCCTGCAAAAAAACTGAGAAAAATAACGCTTTCGGACAGGAGGAAGACAATGAAGCCGAACATTTTGTTGCCTTCTTCGTCGTGTCCGTGTTCAGCGTTTGTGTGATGGGAAGGCAATTGCAACTCGTTGGAGTTGATAGAACTGTCCATTGTGGGGAATTCTCCTTTTGTAAACGCAGAGGAACGCGAAGGGGTAACTATTCTGCGTTTTTCAATGCGGGGTTGTTTGCTGTTAAGGGATCTGATTTACCGTAGCCGTAAGGTTCAGAAATGATAATGGGGATTTCTTCAAAGTTTTCTACTGGGGGTGGTGAAGAAACCATCCACTCCAGTCCAATGGCGCGCCAAGGATTATCAGGTGCTTTCTCGCCTTGCAGCCAAGAAATTACCATGTTGAAGATGAAGGGTAAGGTGGACATTCCCAACATAAAGCCGCCCAAACTAGCGATAATGTTCCAAAATTCGTACTCTGGGGCGTAGGAGGAGACGCGGCGTAACATACCTTGCAACCCTAAGGGGTGCATGGGCAAAAAGTTGAGGTTGGTGCCAATGAATGTTAACCAAAAGTGTAATTTGCCCCAGCCTTCGTTGTACATTCTGCCGGTCATTTTGGGGAACCAGTGGTAAATGGCTGCATACAAGCCCATCGTCACTGTACCAAAGAGAACGTAGTGAAAGTGACCGACGACAAAGTAGGTATTATTTACGTGAACATCTACAGGTACAGAGGAAAGCATAATACCTGTGATACCTGCAAACACAAACATGATTAAAGCACCCAGGGCAAACAGCATGGCTGTATCTAGCCGCAGTTTACCGCCCCAAATGGTGGCTACCCAAGCAAATACTTTAATCCCTGTGGGTATAGAGACAAACATGGTTGTCAGCATGAAAATCAACCGCATCCAACCTGGGGTACCACTAACATACATATGGTGTACCCAGACAATGCCGCTGACTACGGCAATTAACATTGATGAAATGGCAACTACTTTGTAGCCAAACAATGGTTTGCGGGAGTAAACGGGAAAGATTTCCGAGAAAATGCCAAAGATGGGTAAAATAATCACGTAAACCGCAGGGTGGGAGTAAAACCAGAAGTAATGCTGGAAGAGAACTGGATTACCCCCATGACTGGGATTGAAAAAGGCGGTGCCGACTGTGAGGTCAAGTAGCAGCATAACTGCACCTGCTGTGAGTGCAGGTAATCCAAACAATTGGATAATTTGGGCGCTGAATACTGCCCAGACAAATAAAGGCATCCGAAAGAAGCCCATACCTGGGGCGCGCATATTTACAATGGTGGTGACAAAGTTAACTGCCCCCATAATTGAAGATACGCCGGATATGGCTACTGCTAGTAACCACAGCACTTGACCATTGATTAAGTTACCCGTGGGGTTTTGCAGACTAACTGGAGGATAAGACCACCAACCGGCTTGGGCTGGGCCACCAGGAACTAAGAAACTGCTCATTAAGAGAAGACCAACCACCGGCACCATCCAAAAGGCGACGGCGTTAAGTCGAGGAAAGGCCATGTCTCGCGCCCCAATCATTAAAGGCACAAGATAATTGGCAAAACCCACTAAAGAGGGGAATGTCCACAAAAACAGCATAATGGTGCCGTGCATTGTGAACATACCGTTATAGACGGTACGGTCAACTACGTCAGATTCGGGGGTAATGAGTTCTCCCCGAATTACCATTGCAAAGATACCGCCGATGAGAAAGAAAAGAAATGAGGTCACAAGGTACTGAATACCAATTACCTTGTGGTCGGTGCTAAAGCTGAAATATTCTTTCCAGGCACCTGGCTTCTCACCAGGGTGACTGATGCCTGCAACAGGGATATGTGTCATGGTGAGTTACTATTAACCAGGATAATTGACTAGAGGCGATGCCGCAGGTGCTACGGTAGTCCAACCAGTTTTCACTGACTGACTAGCGGCTTGGGCATATTCAGAAGCTGCTTGATTATGGGCGGGAGTGGGTTTTTGGGTTGCAGCTTGGGCTAGCCATTGTTGGTAATCTGCGGGTGATTCCACGACGACATTGGCTTGCATCGTCGCAAAGTAAGTGCCGCTATATTGAGAATCAGTGAGTCGATACTGACCGACACGAATGGGAGTAAATTCAAAGTCAATTGTGTGGTTAGGAATAATATCTTGCTTGAGACGAAATGCCGGAATATAAAAACCATGCAACACATCTTCTGATTGCAATGCCAAATGTACCCGGCGATCGCTTGGTAAATGTAGCTCGGTACTGGTAACATTTTTTTCAGGATAATGGAATACCCACGCCCATTGTTTAGCCAGTACGTCGATGTTTTCTACAGGTTCAGCTAAGGTGTTGGCTGGTTCATCTTTGGGGGCTGCATAAGCAGATTCCATACCCACAGGATTATGCAAATGCACAAGTTCCATTGGCCCTTGAATACCCATTTGCTCGTACACTTGGTAGCTGTAGCTAGCAATCCACAGCACTAACATAATGGGAATGGCTGTCCAGACAACTTCTAAGGTGACATTACCTTCAATGTGGGGGCCATCACTGAAGTCGCCTGTTTTAGCACGATGAAAAATTATGGAATACATTAATGTGCTAGTCACACCCAAAAAGATAAATGCACCCAGCGTTACTAAGAAGCTAATCAAATCATCAATTAGCTGAGATTCTGCGGCTGCTTGTGGGGGAAGCCAAGAATAAGCTTGCTGGCCTATCCAAAGACTGATGATAGTCACGATGATTCCACCCACAAACACGGTGAAAATATTGCCAATCTTGCGGACGTTCATAGTTGTTGATTAATTGTTAGTCATTAGTCATTAGTCAAAAATGACCAACATTGGTTACTTGAGCGTTGTGTTGAGGTCTGCGCCCAATCTCAGTAAGATATCGGCGGTATTATGTACACCAAATTCGGCAGCCATTTGTGCGCCTAGTGTGCCGTGGATGTACATGATGAACATGATTGCCATTCCTGTGGCCAGATAACTCCACTGGACTTTTTCATCGCCGTCTTGACTCAAAATGAAGCGCTGCCATCCTCTCCAAACGGTCATGCCAACAATTAGTCCTAGCAAGAATACGCCACCGATGCCATGCCAAAGCATCGTTTCCATTGCTTGCATTCCCCAGGCACTCTTGACATCAGTTGGTGGTGTAGCCAGCAGCATTTCATAGAAGCCTGCGGCGACTGTAAAAATAGTAATGATGGTGGAACCTACCATGTTGTACCAACCCACATCAAAGAAGTTGGTACGTTCTACAGAAATGGCAAAAAATTTGAAAACCCACGTTTGCAAGGGAACTAGCATCCCGACAATATCAAAGGTGATGCCAATAATGAACAAACCCAAAGTCAAATGGACTAAGTTGGGATGAATGGGAATCGAATAAGGTAATCCGTTGGCGCCTAATTGGCTACTTAATTGGTCAATTAGTTCACTATTCATGGCAAAAGACCTTCCTTGACTGCTTCAACAACTGGTACTGTGTGCAGTCCATATACCCAAACAAGTTGATCACCGAGATATACTTGCACACCCACAATCACAGTCAAAAATAACCCGGCTAACATATAGTGAATCGACAATTTGTAAGGGTTGCGGGTACGAATTACATAGCGCCAAGCTGTAATTGCCGCGATAATTCCAGACAACGACCAGCCTACTAATGTATGTACATTTAGTACAGATTTAGCTAAGTCGTAAGGTTGTGCCAAGCCAGCTTCAAACTGACCAAAAATAATGGCAACGAAGATGGCGATCGTGGCTACAAACATATTCCACCAACTCACTTCATAAAGATGAGTTCTACCAGTGAAATAACCTAATATATCACAGAAAAATGCAAACAAAACCATCGCAATTACGAAGTGGACAACGATGGGATGCATTGTATCTGGATAGGGCAAATTGTGATCGTTTAAAGATGTCAGATACTCAAGCATTGTGTTCTCCTGGACATATCTATATGCACCTCATTGGTCAATATGAATAGCCACTCACACCGCTACAATTATTGGCACTTGACCGAATTTTTTAGTTACGCGCGGCAAAATCCGGTTACTCAAGTGTTGGTCTGATTGTAATTCAATGGGGTGAAGTTACTACTTATATTGAATGATTGAGTTCAATGCATTTGTTCATACTGATAATTTACAACAGCGATTTTCAATTTATCTCACAAAATTGCTGTTGTTTGTTTTATTTGTGAAACCTATCTTTTAGCTTAAAGATTTTTTTACTAATTGTCAAAAAAATTAAGATAAACTTTCAAAAAAGCTTTTATTAATCAAATAAATAGTTTAGGAGTGTAACTTATCTTGCTATTTCTCATATATTGCATATATAAACGATATTAAATGTGCAGGAGTTAACAAGCTTGAATTATTGATTTGTGTTTGACATCACAAATCAATAATTCAAGCTTGTTACTCCATTAGTTAGGAACAGTTGGGATATCTTTTAACCATCCTTAGCTTGGGATTACCAAATTAAATCAATACCATTGGCATTTTTTAAACTTGACTGTGATTTGATTACAATTTCCCAGGCGATCGCACCATTTAAAAATAAGCTATTTCTGGCTGTAGATAGAAGTCGGGTATCATTAATAACTAACTAAATACATACATAAAAGTGCGTTTGTATCACCCAAATAATTAAATTTATAAGCATTTATACTTATTGATTGACATACAAAATTAATTAGCCAGCCGTAGCACCAACTCAAAATTTCCCAGGACAGAAAAACAGTCAGATTTTGTGAAAATATTGTTAGTTCTTTACAGCATATGGGCATATTAAATATAAATCTATTACACTTTTATCAGGGTAAACAGTATGTTAACAATACAGTGGCAAGACGAAATTACTGGATTGCAACAAAGCTTGAAACGTGAAATTGACAAAATATCTAGTGGATCTGAAATTAATATAATTAAGCATATTTGTATTAATAACTTGCAGTCCAAACTAGAACGTTTAGAAGAAATCAATAATATTCTTAATATAGAAAAATATAAAATTGTTTTTGTAGGTACTATTGGAAAAGGCAAAACTACAGCTATTTGTCATTTATTTAATTTAATTAGTGATTTCAAAGTTTCTAAGAAAATCAAGGATAAAAATAAAGATGTCATCGAAACTAGAGAATTATTATCTACTGGAGCAGGAAGAACTACTATTTGTGAAGTAATTATTAAAGCTGCCGAAAAAAGTTCTATTGAAATAGAGCCTTATACTGTTAATGAGATGGAAAATCTCATTTTTGATTTTTGTGATTCTATTGCTAATAAAGAAAATACTGACTCAGAACAAAAAATAATTATTTCTCAAGAAATTGAAAGAGCTATTAGGAATATTATAGGATTCAATATATTTTCTAAAACCGTTTCTGATGGAGATAAAAATAAAAGTGTGAGAATTGACCCAGCAAAGGAATTATTGCAAGAATCAGGATTAGAGGTTTTTAAAAAGACCGCATTGAACAATGCAAACCTTGAATATAGAATTTCTACTCAGATTGAGTTTAACAATCAAGCCACAGAACAAGAATGGATCAAAAATACTTTTGCGGAGATTAATAATGTTCAAATTAAGGAATTTGCGATACCTAAAAAGATATATCTTTATGTAAGCTATGATGTTTTATCCGGTTCAAATTTATCTCAATTTGATTCTGTAGTTGATACTAAAGGATTAGATGAAAACCCAATTCGTAAAGACTTACAGAAGTATATTGATCGTCAAGATAGCATTTGTCTTTTTGTCACTTCCTTTACTGATGCACCTGAAACTAATATCAGTAAATTAATAGGTTATCATCTAACATCTAAATCAAAAGAATTTCATCATAGATTTGTAACTTTGGTACTACCTCATAAAAATGAACCTGAAAAAACAAATGGTAGTGATGGTGATTGGGAATTGGGGATTCAAATTAAAAAAGAAGAAATTATCAATACTTTCAAAAATTTAAACTTAGATTTTTTAGGCGAAAATATTTTATTTTATGATTCTCTACGCTATTATCGTGATGATATAGTTAAGTTAAATGACATCTATGATGAAGCAGATGTTCAGGCGGACAAAAACGAATTTATTGCAGCTATAGCAAGTGTAGTAGAACGTAGAAAAAATATTTTAATTGATGAAATCAACAACATCAGTGAAAGTTTTGGCAAGATAAAAAATGGTAATGCTTTAACAGATTTAGAAATCACAGCAATTGAAACTGCTGTTAAAGATATAGAAAAGGTCCGCGACTTGAGCAAAAGAGTATCTAGTTTTATATATGATGATTTTGTTAAGCAATATCTTGAATATTATTGTACAACTTATAAAGCATGGAATACTAAACACGCTATACATAGAAATTCTGGATATTACGAACCAAGAGATATAGACATATTTTATGATGCGAAAGTAGTTGCAGAGGGAATCAACGAAAATGAAATGTTGAAAAAATTCACAAAAGATGTCAAAAAAGAATTGGAAAATATCTTATATAATTTGACATCCGCAAATGAATCTTTAAAAACTCTTATCCCTGAATTAATTAAAGAGTTTTATGCTTTGTATGATGAATTTATATATAATGTAGGTTCAGAAATTCAAGAAGAACTTATTAGACAATTATTACCTACAAATAATTCTGATTTTTGGGATGAATTAATTGCTGAAAAAGGTAAGCAAAGAAATAAAGGTGAAACTTTTGCAGGAAATGTATGTGAAATATTTAAGCAAGAATTAGAATTTGAAATTAATTTTAATCAGTTTTTTAAGAGTAAATCTGAAAAATATTGGAATGAATTAGTTACTCAAATACTTAGCTTCTTTGGTCAAAAATAAAAAATTATTTACTGCACAGTTAATAGATAAATTAGGGCGCAATATACTTGTGTCCCTAATATTTTATACCTACTATGATTTGATTATCAACTAATTATGACTTACCTAGACCAAGAAATTCAGCATAAACTAGATATATATTACAAAAAATATAATCATAAGTATACAAAATGTTTAATTCGAGGAATAGAAATACCATTTAATAACAGACCAGAGGAGTTTGTTAGACAACTTTTTCTGTATTTTTTGATTAATGAAAGTGGATTACTACCTGATAAAGTCAATATTAAAGTTGAATCAAATAATCATGATATAGAATTATATAAAAAACAAAATCCGAATTTTAGTCCTTATCAAACTCCATTAGTAATTGTAGAAACTAAACGAGAAGATATATATTTACAAAATTATTATGGACAGATACAAAGATATCTAACAAACGCTGGATGTAATATTGGTATTTTGTACAATTTTCATGAAATTATTTCTTTTACAAGACAAGGCAATGAATTTGAAATTACTTATCTTGAAAATATAAGAGATATTAAAGAGTTGATTTTACAAAAATATCATACAAATTACGATGATAATATATTCCATTTTGAACAAGCTCACAATGGAAATTTAAATAGCTTTATTTATCTAATTAAAAAATATGGTAAATATATCACTAATACAATTTTTTTTAAAATTAAAAGCCAATTAGCCGAAATCCAAGGGTGTTCATTTATGGTGAGAGATACTAACATTTATTATAAAATATCTGGTCAAACTTCCCAAAAGCATGAAAGTTTTGATTTTTCTAATTTTGAAAAATTAATTGCGATTCGGTATTAAAAAACCGTGTGTTATCTCAATATAATAGCCACGTCGCCACTGTGAATCATGTCAAAATAGTACAAGCGCTGTTTAAGTAAAGGAGCAATTACCTAAAACTGGGATAGTCTGTGTTTTTCAATTGAATTATGGCAACTTATAGCTAGCAACCCTCACAATTAATTGCCCTTGAAGCGGATTTTGGCTAAAGATAAATGCTCCTTCTTCCTTTTCGCCATCCGATAAAAAATCAATTTGTTGTTCTCCTGTTTCCACAACTTTATCAGCAATTTGTAACTCAGCAATAATTTGCACTGATTCAGCAGTTTCACTACCAGTATTAACTATTTCAAAGGGAACATAAAAATTTCCATCAATTTCTCGAATCGTTTGTTTTTTATGCACCGACAAAATGGGAGGTTGATTTTTTTCATTCAGCCACATATACCCTACTAAGCCAATAACAACTACGAGAATAGATAAAGAAATACCGAATGTTATCCACTCAGCGAAAGAACGTTCTGGTTTGGGTTCTGCTTCCATCATATTGCTAACCTACCCGCTGCACCGCCAATAGTTGCAGGTAATCCCAATATTAAAATATGTTCTAACCACATCATCCACGGGTCTGCAAAAGTTACCTTTTGGAAAAAAAATAGCATTAATCCACTTGCTAATAAAGATACTAAATAAGATATGGTAGTTTCACTTAATGGGCGCTGAAAAATCCCCTTTTGCTGTCTGCGTTTTTGTTGGTCTGAAAAACCAGCTTGAAAGACAATAGCGTAGGAAATTACTAGAGATGCAGCCATTAACGCCAGTAACCAAGGGGGTGAAATGGCAGATGCTAACATAGGAACTTCATCGGTTGGTGCAATATTAAAGGCAATCACCATTGCACCAATGAGAGTTGCACCTAAATCAGCAAATGTGACGTACAAACCATTTTGTTTATGTTTGCTGTTTTTGTTACCTTTCTGAGTACTTGATATTGAATTATTTTGATTTCCTTCTTGGAGAACCTGGTTGGCTAATGCAGGGTAAGCTCATCTAATTTGGTATAGAGAAAACTTGACATAACAAAGAAAAT
>NZ_CAWUDM010000158.1:0-10253 GCF_963920855.1 Nostoc sp. CCY0012
TAGTACGTCAAACCACCCTCTTGTACTGGGGGCGCGTCCTACTGCGATGGTCATTGAACTAAAATCCTCTTTTTACTAAAATTGCAACGTCTTGGAAGCAGCGCTATCGGTTATTTACCCGAATGAATGCGACTACCACGAGGAATAACGTTTTTTTTGACAATCTCAGTAGCTTACCAGCATCTGAGAATCTGAGACTTTACCATCTTGATAATCGGCACTTCTCAGAGTTATGCCATTACACGTACCATTGGCTAAATATCTAGCTTGTGGTAACTTAATGATTCTTAACTTATCACATTTGTTCGGGTTTTTGCCTAATGCACTTGCGTAAATCAGGTATTTAACACAAACCTATTACATATTATGAATATCAGAATTTTAACAATCTGACACAACTTTTCTCATAAATTTTAAAAGTCTAGACCTACAACTTGCAAGACAAGCTCGCAAAATGGCAGACTTTGAAAGGGAAGAACTCACGGGCCAAGGTAGTTCCATGACGGTATCAACAACAATTAACACAGGCGACTCACCTAATGGCGATCGCAATCCTTCAAGTACCCTGCATCAAAATGTTCTCGGTTCTCGTCGGTTGAGCAACTACTGTTGGGCAATTATCGTGACATTAGGAGCCACAGGCTTTTTGTTAGCTGGCATATCTAGTTACCTCAAAGTAAATTTACTCCTAGTTACCGATGCCACTCAACTGATTTTCGTCCCTCAAGGACTAGTGATGGGCTTATATGGCAGCGCTGGACTGCTTTTAGCTTTATACCTCTGGCTAGTTATTCTCTGGGACGTAGGCGGCGGCTACAACGATTTTAATCAAGAAACTGGCAGTATCAAAATTTTTCGTTGGGGCTTTCCAGGCAAAAACCGTCGCATCGAACTGGATAGCCGTATCCAAGATGTACAGTCTGTAAGGATTGACATTAAAGAAGGTCTCAATCCTCGTCGGGCTATTTACCTGCGCGTTAAGGGTCGTAGAGACATTCCTTTAACACGGGTAGGTCAACCGTTATCTTTAGCGGAGTTAGAAACCACAGGTGCTGAGTTAGCTAGGTTTTTGGGAGTACCCTTAGAAGGGTTGTAAAGAATTGGGAGTGGGGAGTAGGGAGTAACGAAGAAATTTCCCCCCTGCACCCTGCACCCTGCCCCCCTGCCTCTTCCCCATGACCAATTACTAATCACAGGATAAGATACATTGGTTGTGTTGGTAACTGGCTATGCGGTTCAAAGTTTCACAATTTTTAGTTTCTCTATTGATAGTCGGTGCTTTGATGTTAGGAGGATGTACACCTGATGAGGAAGCAACTTCTAACTCTTCTTCTCCTAACGCAACAGCAGGTGAGACAAACACGACTACAAATACTGAGACAACATCTGTATCAGAAAATACAAGTGAGAGTATTCCGGGAATGAAAAATTTACCACGCCTCGAAGGTATGGCTACCGTGGTGATGACCGTCAACGGTTCACCGATTACTATCGAGGTAGACGGCACAAATGCCCCAATTACATCTGGCAACTTCGTCGATTTAGTTCAAAAGGGCGTATACGATGGGTTAGTTTTCCATCGGGTAGTGCGCGAACCCCAACCTTTTGTAGTTCAAGGGGGCGATCCCCAAAGTAAAGACCCCAAAGTTCCAGCAAATAGATTAGGAACTGGTGGTTACGTTGATCCCAATACCGGAAATCAACGTTACATACCTTTAGAAATTAAGCCAAAAGGCGCAGAACAACCGATTTACGGTAAAACTATCAATCAACCACCTGAGTTACAACATAAACTGGGTGCGGTAGCTATGGCGCGATCGCAAATGCCAGACTCCGCGTCTTCACAGTTTTACTTTACCCTCGCGGATCATGCTTTCTTAGATGGTAACTACGCCGTATTTGGTAATGTTACCGAAGGCTTAGATGTCGTGAACAAAATTCAACAAGGCGATCGCATTGAATCGGCTAAGGTTACTCAAGGTGCTGAGAATTTGAAAGCAGCGCAATAATCCTTAAGCATGGGGCAATTCAATTGTGAATTTTAGATTGGCAATTTGGGATTGAGTTCAATCTAGAATCTAAGATTGCCCCTGCTTATTTATTTTGCCAAGCTTAACAGCACAATTACTGACAATAGGGGGTTAGAGAGTAATATCTGATTACTCAACTGATGAGCGGAATTGAGCGAGATATCATCCCAGATCCCCGATTAAGCCTAATCGAGCGCCATTTACCTGACACGCCTCAAGTTCAACGACTGCTACGAAGAGAAGGTAGAGCGCATGTATTCAATGATCGCAAAACCCTAGAACGAGTCACACAGGCTATTATTGCAAACGGAGAGCGAACTGGAATAGAGGATGAAGACGATGATTATGAACGATATGGACTCTACTTTTGGGAACCGATAGGTTACATAATTAAAGCAGAAGGAAGCCAAATCCCGCTTTACGACGGTGAGATCAAAATTGTGAAAACAACAGGTGAGTATCATGCAATCCCACGCACCAGCCCTCGCAGAACAGGCTAAAACATGGAAATTCATAGAACTCTGGGTTGATCCCGTTATTTTCCCACCCAAAATTTTGATGTTAGTTGTCAATGAAGATGGTACTTGTCGTATTTATAACCCTGCATCTGGCTATAAACTCGTAGTTACTCACTCTAACTATCAAGCAGCTCAAGAGTGGCTTCTTGAAGATGAATATGAACGGGTTAAGGGTCAAGTTTTAGCTGAAGAAGTTATTTAGAAGCAAAAAATCTCGCAGAAATATCATACGTTCTTTTTATCTACTTTGTAGACTACTTGCACTCATTCAAATTGGTCGTTAAGAAGAGCGAGATTCAGGTGTTGAACAATCCCTTTTTATAGTTTTACATGGTTGAAGTTGTCATCACTGGTATGGGGCTAGTTTCAGCCTTGGGTAAAAGTTTAAAGGAGAATTGGCAAAAATTAATTTTGGGTAAATCGGGGATTCAACGGTATCAACCATTTCTTGAATTATCACCACTACCTCTAGGGTTGATTGGGGAAAAACCAGCTAAGTTAAAAATGTTAACTCAGATGGTAGTTGATTCGGCTTTGCAAGATGCTGGTTTAAAACCACCTTTAATTGATTGTGCAGTTGTCATCGGTTCAAGTCGCAGTCATCAAGGATTATGGGAAACACTGGCGCGGCAAATGTATTTTGGTGAATATTCCTCTGACAGTGAAGAAAAATTAGAGGATTGGTTAGATTTTTTACCACATATGAATGCGATCGCAGCTGCAAGACAAATTGGGGCAACTAATATTGTGTTGGCACCAATGGCTGCTTGTGCTACTGGTATTTGGGCAATTTCTCAAGCGACTTTATTAATTAAAACTGGGCAATGTCAACGAGCGATCGCAGGTGCAGTGGAAGCACCGATTACACCTCTGACTTTAGCAGGCTTCCAACAAATGGGCGCTTTAGCAAAAACCGGGGCTTATCCGTTTGATGTACATCGGGAAGGCTTAGTGTTGGGTGAAGGTGCAGCTGTGTTTGTCTTGGAATCAAAAGAGTTAGCCAAGCAGCGTCACGCCAAAATTTACGGTGAAGTGTTGGGTTTTGGCTTAACGACAGATGCTTATCATGCAAATCAACCAGAACCAGAAGGCAAAAGTGCGATCGCAGCAATTCAGCAATGTCTCAAACGCAGTTCTTTGACACCGAATGATATTGATTACATTCATGCTCACGGTACAGCTACACAGCTAAATGACCGGATAGAAAGCAAAATTATACAAACTATATTTTCTCAAAAAGTCGCTGTCAGTTCTACTAAAGGTGCTACAGGTCATACATTAGGAACATCAGGAGCCTTGGGTATGGCATTTTCATTATTAGCTTTGCAGCAACAAATATTACCTCCATGTGTGGGTTTACAGACACCAGAATTTGATTTGAATTTAGTAACGACAGCGCGAAAACACAACATTAAAAATGTATTAACTTTTAGCTTTGGTTTTGGTGGTCAAAATGCCGTTTTAGCTTTGGGTAATTCGTAATTCGTAAAGCCCTGCGGGCATAGCTGCGCTTACCGCAGAGAGGACTAAAGTCCTCACTACAAACTTAAAATAATATGCCAGTTGCGTAAGTCCTATATAGAAACGCTTATGGTGGCGATAATTTTATTGAACCGCAGAAATTACCTAAATTTTCCCGTCGCCACTTAGCATCTGCTTTGCGATTTGTGCGTAACTCTAATACTCTAATTCCTGTGGTTGGCAGAGGATTGAGTCTTTGCTGTAATTGTTGCCAAGAAGTGACTAATTCATACTGAACACCGTATGTGGCACACAACTGAGCAAAATCTATATCTTGGGGAGTGGCAAAAAATTCTTCAAAAGGCGGCTCAAATTTGGCAATGGGTAACATTTCAAAAATGCCACCACCATTATTGTTAATTAAAACAATTGTCAGACTGCCAATAAATTTATTTCTGATTAAAAACCCGTTGGTGTCGTGTAATAATGCTAAATCTCCTGTTAACATCACAGCACTTTGTTGACGATGGGCAATTCCCAAAGCTGTAGAAAGCGTACCATCAATGCCATTAGCACCCCGATTAAAATGCGATCGCACACCTAAATTATTCGGTTTCCAGAAAAACTCTACATCCCTAACAGGCATACTGTTGGCAATGAATAATAAAGTTTCTGGTGGTAGCACTTGAGAAAGTAACCAAGCCGCTTTACCTTCAAACAACTCATCCATATTTCCCATAGCTTCATCAACAGCCAGCCGAACTTGGGTTTCAGCTGCACACCATTCTTTCAGGTAATCAGAATCCCCCTCATGTCTCACATCCCCCCATTCCCCCATCTTCTCAATCCCCATCCGTAGATGAATCGTTCTCCCATGCAGAGGGTCAAGATTTTGATGGCTGTTGTCAATTACCCAGCGTCGGGCTGAAGTTGCATCTATCCAATTACGCAGTTCTTTACTTGTAGGCAAATCACCGACTTGAATAATCATGTCTGGTGCTAGCTGTTTTGCTAATTGCTGATTCCGCAAAATCAAGTCATAGGTAGAAATTAAATAAGGGTTGAGGTTAGCATAATTTCTGACTGGGGAGAGTCCTTCTGCTAATACTGGCCATTTTAAAGTTTGAGAAAGTTGAGCGATCGCTTGACAATATTTTTCTGGTTCTTGGGGTTGGGCTACACCGGCGATAATGATACCGCGTTCAGATTGTTGCCATTCTTGGTAATACGGTGATGGGAAGATGGGGTGATGCAGCAATGAAGTGATGGGTGTGACGACTGCGAAAAATTCTTCTGGGTGAAATTGTGACAGTAAATCACTCAAGTCAGTGCCATCGGGGATAGGTGCTAGGGGGTCACGAAAGGGAATATTCAAATGCACTGGCCCCTGCATTGGTGATAGACAGCGCTCCCAACTATGAATTATCATTTGCCGCAGATAAGCCAGCATTTTCATGTCTGGAGACGGTAAGGCTAACTCTGCTTGCCAATTGGGGTAAGTACCATACAATTTCACCTGGTCTATGGTTTGTCCTGAGTGACAATCTCTTAATTCTGGTGGTCTATCGCTGGTTAAAACCAATAGGGGGACGCGGCTTTCTTTGGCTTCAATTAGCGCTGGGTAAAAATTCGCTCCGGCTGTTCCCGATGTACAAACTAGTACCACAGGCTTTCCTGTAACTTTCGCTCTTCCCAAGGCAAAAAAGGCGGCTGAACGTTCGTCAAGAATGGAAATGACTTCAATTTCTGGTCTTTGCTGGACAAAGGCCACTACTAAAGGTGTAGAACGTGAACCAGGGCAAATTACAGCACAATTTAATCCCAGACGCTTGAGTGTTTCGGTTAAGATATCAGCCCAAAGTTGATTAAGATTTGTATAGGCGATCGGCATCTGTAAGCTGGGGAGTTGGGAGTGGGGAGTGGTGCTAGGTCTGTATTGTTGACAAATTGCTTAATTTAATTTCAAATTCTTATGGATTGCATTCATTTAACAGGGATTCGTTGCTATGGCTACACTGGGTACTTACCAGAAGAACAAGTTTTAGGACAATGGTTTGAGGTGGATGTGAAGTTATGGCTAGATATCTCAACAGCGGCCAAGACTGACGCCATTGAAGACACTTTAGATTATCGCAGTGTGATTAACTCAATACAACATTTAGTGAAAACCGCTAAGTTTGCTTTGCTGGAAAGGTTAGTAGGTGCGATCGCAGATTCTATTCTCCAAGATTGCGATCGCGTCTCACAAGTTCAAGTGATTGTGAGCAAACCCGCAGCACCCATTCCCGATTTTGGCGGACGAATTAGTATTGAACTCACTAAAACAAGATAAATTCCCCAGTCCCCACTCTTAAAAATCCGTCCACCGATCTTGGGGTAAAAACGATCGCTCCATCGGCAGAGGTGCAACTGGTTCTGTGAGGGTAAAAGTACCTGCTTCAATCCATTGTTTTAATTCTGTGGCAATTTGCCGAGAAAAAAATAAGCTGGCCAAGGGAGCAGTCCGTACAGTTTTACCCTCGATGGTGACACGCCCAGATTTGAGTTGGGCATAACTCACCAAACCAAAGGTAGGACGCACACGTCGGGGGATAGAAAAATCTACTATTGGCGCTACTAAATCTTTGTCTTGGACTGCACAACGGGCAATGACTTCTTCGTTTAACACCGGGAGTGGCACACCTACACCCAACATTAATGAAGGGCCATAACTTTTAAAGTAACAACCCCGCACCCAACGCGCATCCATTTGTTTAGCATCACCAATTAAAGCCAAAGTAGCAGCAGGGCCAATGGGTGTCCGATTAGGCAACCGTTTTTGTAAGGGAAAGTGCTGAGTTCCTTCCCAAGCAACATAGCCAATACCACCACCTAAAAAAATCCGCGTACCAATGCCAATAAGTTGCAAATCAGGATCGTTTAACAGGGGAGAAACGGCACCAGGGTTAGAATAAACCGCATTTCCCAAACCCGGTTGTAAGGGGCCTAGATAAGTAAACAGTGGGCGATCGCCTCCGTTCACACCTACGATAAAATTTTGATAGAGATTGCGCGGATTGAATAAATAAAACTGATTGATCGTCTCACGGGTCACAGTAGTTTCAAAAGTTGCCCGTGGATAACAATCTGTTACTTGACCTTGCGCTCTAACCTGCACAGGTTTACCAGCTATTAAAGCTTCTATCACATGACCTCCGCCATGTTCCCGCACTTCCTCTCCATCCATCACATCTACCGGACAACTGGCACCCAAGTATAAATCTACGGCACCAAATCCCGAATATGCTGGGACATTATCGATCCAGCAGCGACGAATTTTAATTGGGGGGTCAGTGTGTCCGAGATTAATAATTGCACCACTGGATTCCATCGGCTCAAAAGTGCCAGTTGTAATTACATCAACTTCCTGGGTCACTTTACTCACGCCGACTTCTGCAACTCTGGCCTTTAACTCTTCAATAGTCAACACTACCGCACGTTGACGGCCGATTTTTTGATTAATTTCTGTGATTGTTCGCATTAAAAGATTGCTTGATAGTCATTGGTCATGGGTAAAATCAAATCTTCCTCATCTTCCCACTCCCAGCCTAAGTTACTATCTTTGAGTGCCACCAAGGGATTTCCAATTAAAAAAATCATCAGTCACTGTGTTGGCAGTGTCTCCCCTGCACCCTTTCCCCCTGCCTCTTCCGGTCAGGCGATCGCATACGTATTCATATTTTGGTTGAAGAAACTGTCAATCTGACCACCGCTATAAGCCAAAATTCTTATAGACAAGAACTCAGGTATAGTCACAATGGATATCAAAAATGGATTTGTCGGCACCGTTGGCAACACACCTCTGATTCGCTTAAATAGCTTCAGTGAAGAAACAGGCTGCGAAATCCTTGGTAAAGCAGAATTTCTAAATCCTGGGGGTTCCGTCAAAGACCGCGCTGCACTTTACATTATCGAAGACGCAGAACAACAAGGCCTACTCAAACCCGGTGGCACCGTGGTAGAAGGAACCGCTGGGAATACTGGCATTGGATTAGCACATATTTGCAATGCTAAAGGCTACAAATGCCTGATTATTATTCCCAACACCCAGTCACAAGAAAAAATTGATGCGTTAACGACACTAGGCGCAGAAGTTCGTCCAGTTCCTGCTGTCCCCTACAAAGACCCCAATAACTATGTCAAATTATCTGGCAGAATTGCTGCTGAGTTAGAAAATGCTATTTGGGCAAATCAGTTTGATAATTTAGCCAACCGCCGCGCCCACTACGAAACCACAGGCCCAGAAATCTGGACGCAGACCGATGGTAAAATTGATGCCTGGACTGCTGCAACAGGCACTGGTGGTACTTTTGCTGGTGTTTCTATGTACCTAAAATCACAAAATTCATCAGTAAAATGCGTAGTTGCCGATCCTATGGGTAGCGGGCTTTATAGCTACATCAAAACTGGTGAAATCAAGACAGAGGGCAATTCCATCACTGAAGGCATAGGTAACAGTCGGATTACTGCCAATATGGAAGGCGCACCAATTGACGATGCCATTCAAATAGACGACACAGAAGCTTTACGTGTTGTTTACCAACTTCTGCAAAAAGATGGTTTGTTAATGGGTGGTTCCACAGGTATTAATGTCGCAGCAGCTGTTGCCCTAGCCAAGCAGTTGGGGCCTGGACACACCATTGCTACCATTTTATGTGACAGTGGCTCCCGCTATCAGTCACGCATATTCAACCAAGAATGGTTAGCCTCAAAAGGACTTTCCATAGGTTAGGTATTAAGTATTGGGTATTGGGTATTGAGTAGAAGTTTCATCCCAATATCCAATGTATCTACCACTCATTCACATATGTCAAACACAACTCAACCATCAAACTCGCCAAAAATAGATCCATCATCTGCCTCTCAATGCGTGCGAGTGTGTCAAAATCGTACCTGTAAAAAGCAGGGTGCAGCAAAAGTATTAGCTGCTTTTACCGCTTTGCCAGTTCCCAATGTAGAAGTAACGGCCAGTAGCTGTTTAGGACAATGTGGTAATGGGCCAATGGTGCTGGTATTACCAGATATGGTTTGGTATAGCGGGGTTCAACCCAAAGAAGTACCTCTAGTGGTAGAACAACATTTACTAGGTGGTCAAAGTGTCAAACGAATGCTCTATTATCGGTTTCATCCCCAGGGATAAGCGCTTGAAAATATAAAATACTACACACTTGTTGACTGAAGCGAGGCATCTATCTAATGAATATTCAGCAGCTACGTCAATCATTGAAAATGAAGTGGCTGAGTTATTACGAGCAAAATCGTTCTTGGCTTGGCACCATGAGGGTTTGGGGTACATACAATGGAATGCGGCGTCCTTCCTCTGGTTTTATTTTGGCTACTTTGTCAGTTTTAGAATCGCAGTTGAATGAAATACTTCCTTTCATTCTCGATTTGAATGACAATCCCGATAAAATAATCACGGCTTTAGGTCTTAACTTCAATCCTGATGAAGAGTTACGTTTAGTAAATTTAGAGAGTTCTCTAACTGTAACCCCGATGGAAACTAAGTCTGTACAGGAGGAGGATTGCGAACACCAACCTGTACCACTGGTTACCGTGGCTCCGAAAATTCCTGCCTATGCTCATACGGAAGTCACAGATTCTGAACCGCTGAGTGCTAATGTACTACGGCTTCCTCAACCTGTATCATCAATGACAGCGACTAATGAGGTAGTTGGCATACACAAAACTGTGTCATCGGTTGCAGTAGTGACTAAGGTTGCACCTCCGCCTGGGCCCAAGTCACCAATGAGCTTACTCCGGCAACATCAACCATTGCGATCGCCTTTGGCAATTACTATCGATTTGCCCAGCAAAGCCAAAGTTTTACCCAAACCAGAAATCAAGGATTCGCGGTTAACTTATATACCAATTAAGTTTTGGACTCTTCTACTCAAGACAAATTGTTTAGTTGGGACTGTCTTTTTATGCCAGTTCCCCAATCCCACAGGTGACAACAATAGCAACCACGCAAAACAGCAATCACAAGAAATTGCTCGTAAATTTCCATCGACACCTCATACGAATGCTCGTAGTTTAGCTTCTTGGATAGATGAGTCGTGTCAGGGTAGAGAATACGAACGAGAAGCTGTTTCTATTCGCTGACAATAGGAGGGATGGGGCCATTGGGAAGTGTAGGTGTGGAAGCGTAGAGGGATACAGAATAAAGTTTGTCCCCTTGTCCCCTTGTCCCCTTGTCCCCTTA
>NZ_CAWUDM010000159.1:0-10171 GCF_963920855.1 Nostoc sp. CCY0012
GCAGGGGGACAGGGGGACAAGGGGATTACATCTCCCATCTCCCACTCCCCCCATCTCCCACTCCCCCCATCTTCCCATCCTCCTCTGTACTCGGAGAACCCGCCTAAAAAAAATCGGGCAACAAGTGATGGTGGGCGATCGCGTGGTTGTAGAAGAACCAGATTGGTCTGGTGGGAGAGGAGCAATTTCTGATGTTCTACCCCGTTCCAGCCAGTTGGATCGTCCGGCGATCGCTAATGTTGATCAAATTCTGCTGGTGTTTGCTGTTGCTGATCCGCCGCTAGAACCTTACCAATTAAGTCGGTTTCTACTGAAAGCTGAGTCTACTGATGTGGATGTGCTTTTATGTTTGAATAAATGTGATTTAGTTTCACCACAGGGACAACAAGAAATAAGCGATCGCCTGCTGGCATGGGGCTATCAACCATTATTTATTAGCGTCCAGAATGGCATAAATATTGACAAATTAGCTCATTATCTGGGCAACAAAATTACAGTAATTGCTGGGCCTTCCGGTGTGGGCAAATCTAGCCTCATTAATGCGCTGATTCCCACTGTTAACCTGCGCGTGGGGGAAGTTTCCGGTAAATTAGCCCGTGGTCGTCATACAACCCGCCATGTAGAATTATTTGAAATGCCAGATGGAGGCTTACTGGCAGATACTCCCGGTTTTAATCAGCCTGATTTGGATTGTCGCCCAGAAGAATTAATCTATTATTTCCCAGAAGCTAGAAAACCTTTAGCTGAGGCTAGCTGTCGTTTTAGTGATTGTCTACATCGAGATGAGCCTGATTGTGTAGTGCGAGGTGATTGGGAAAGGTATGCACATTATTTGGAATTTTTAGATGAGGCGATCGCGCGGCAAACTCATCTTAACCAACAAGCCGATCCCGAATCAACGCTGAAGATGAAAACCAAAGGCAAGGGTAAGCAACAGTACGAACCGAAGTTAGAGAGTAAAAAGTATCGTCGCGTATCTCGGAAAACACAGTTGCAAGAACTAGAACACTTGTATCAAGAAAGCGAAGAGCAATGATACTTAGGGCATAGAGTCGGGTTTGGCACGATAGCATAGATAGAAAAATAAACGTTAATACACCTAAGAGAAAACTACTCTCACGATCCCCATAAAGTCTTAAAATATTGTTAATTTCGCCAAACCCCTCGTCCTTAAACTTACAAGTACTACCCCAAAATCACTATGGCTATCGGCTACGTCGCCCTTGTACTTCATGCACATCTGCCCTTCGTTCGTCACCCAGAAAGTGACTACGTGCTGGAGGAAGAATGGCTCTATGAAGCCATTACCGAAACATACATTCCTTTATTGAAAGTATTCGAGGGCTTAAAGCGAGACGGTATCGACTTTAAAATCACCATGAGTATGACACCACCTCTAGTGTCCATGCTCCGTGATCCCCTATTGCAAGAACGCTATGACGCGCACTTAGCCAAACTAGAAGAACTTACAGAACTAGAAGCTGAACGTAATGTCCACAACGGGCATATTCGTTATTTGGCTGAACATTACGCCGCTGAGTTTAACGAAGCACGTGAGCTATGGGAACGCTACAAAGGTGATTTGGTAACAGCTTTTAAGCAGTTCCAAGATAGTAATAATTTAGAAATTATCACTTGTGGTGCGACTCATGGCTATATGCCATTAATGAAAATGTATCCACAAGCTGTGTGGGCGCAAATTCAGGTGGCTTGTGAACACTACGAGCAAACCTTTGGACAAGCACCCAGAGGTATTTGGTTGCCGGAATGCGCCTATTATGAAGGTCTTGAGCGAATGCTGGCAGATGCTGGTTTGCGCTATTTCCTCACCGATGGACATGGGATTTTATATGCTCGTCCTCGTCCACGTTTTGGCACTTATGCCCCGATTTTTACAGAAACCGGTGTGGCAGCTTTTGGTCGAGATCATGAATCTTCTCAGCAGGTATGGTCTTCGGAAGTCGGCTATCCTGGTGCGGCAGAATATCGGGAATTTTACAAAGATTTGGGCTGGGAAGCAGAATATGAGTACATTAAGCCCTATATCATGCCCAATGGTCAGCGGAAAAATACGGGCATTAAGTATCACAAAATAACAGGCCGTGGTTTAGGGCTTTCGGATAAGGCACTCTACGACCCTTATTGGGCCAGAGAAAAGGCAGCAGAACACGCTGATAACTTCATGTATAACCGTGAGCGCCAGGCCGAGCATTTACACGGTATTATGGGTCGTCCTCCAATTATTGTTTCGCCCTATGATGCCGAATTGTTTGGACATTGGTGGTATGAAGGCCCTTGGTTCATTGATTACCTGTTCCGCAAGTCATGGTATGACCAAGGAACTTATCAAATGACTCATTTGGCTGATTATTTGCGCGCAGAACCGACGCAACAAGTGTGCCGCCCTTCACAGTCAAGTTGGGGCTTTAAAGGTTTCCATGAGTATTGGTTAAATGATACAAATGCTTGGATTTATCCACATTTGCACAAAGCAGCCGAGCGGATGATTGAAATATCACGCATAGAAGCTGAAGATAAATTGCAGGAAAAAGCACTGAACCAAGCCGCGCGGGAACTCTTACTAGCGCAATCTTCTGACTGGGCGTTTATTATGCGGACAGGAACAATGGTACCCTATGCCGTAAGAAGGACGCGATCGCACTTGATGCGGTTCAATAAGCTCTACGAAGACGTGAAAATCGGCAAAGTCGATAGTGGTTGGTTGGAAAAAGTCGAATTAATGGATAATATCTTCCCCGAAATCAACTATCGGGTCTATCGTCCGTTGTAGTAGTTTGACAAATTTGGCTTAATTTAAAAAAGCAAAACCCCCAGCATCAAGACTGGGGGTTAAATTTATCCACATTTCGGCAGACAGACTGCTGTTAGCGGGAAAGATTACGGCTAGTGTAAGCGTCCATTGCATAAGCTGGAACACGAACGCCATAGTCTGTATCCATACCAGTAATCGACTTGGCTAACTGTTCAAAAGATTCAGAACGCCAGTTACGTTCATGGATGGGCTTACTCTGTTCTCCGAGGAAATAAGCCAAAGAACCTAAAACTGAAGCAGCCACCCAACCTACAGTCAATAATGCAATTAAAATAGTCATGACGAACCTCTTAATTTAAAATTTGTAACTTTATGTAAACAAATATAACGTTATTTATACAAAAGTGGCAATCTAGTTCTTTGGTGTGCTAGCCGATGAATCAGTAGGGTATTCCACACTACCGGATTGTTAAAAATTACGCAAATGAGTTCACCAACTCGTAGAAAAATGGGGTTTTAGTATTAAGTGGACAAATTTACACTTCAGACAACTGAAAGAAATAACAAAAATTTCTCACCTTGAATTACCATACTTGGAACACTTCAATTATTCATAGCTCTACGTTAAATTTGAAGTAAGTTGGGGATTTCCGTCTAGGAGATAATGCGATGGATATACTCATTGAGTCAACAAAAGAGTTTGAACAAGATTTAGAGAAATTTAGTAATACAGAAAAATTTAAGATTATTAAAAAACTGAATCGATATGTGGAACTTCTTTCTGAAAATAAAAAATTAATTTATCAAAATAGTACACAACTAAGAGAAATTAGGCTCAATGAAAACTATGATTCTTCCATATATTCTTTGAGAATTAATGAAAAAATTAGGATAATTCTGACTATTGATGATGATCCAATATTTGAAAGGACATTGATAACTTTATTTAGAGTTGTCAAGCCCGAAGATGCACCAAAAGCATACAATTCAGTTGCTGAGTCACTTTACCAAGATTTTACGGTGGAAAATCAAGAGGTTAAGGTTAATTTGCGCTAATGTCACAAATCAAACCTCTTCTAGACGAGTATGGTGTGATTAATGAGGCGATGAAAATTTTGCCAAATAACCTAAAATGTGATTTTCTGGAAGCTTTGGCTGAACTAGAAGATAATGAATGTCACAGAACCCGAAATTTCCCGAAGACAAGACTCCATAAAGTTACTGGTATTAAACAAGCAATATACAGAGCCGATATCGATAAAATATCTGGATGGCGTATCCATATTCAATATATTGAAGGAAAAATACATTTGAAAGACATCATAGAAGGTCAACAGCATGATGATGTCCTCAAAGTAATTAAATCAAAAAAGGATAGATATGACTAGAAATTCGTAATTATTTATAAATATTTGAAAAATTCTTCGGGAACTAATTTGAGTTCAGCCGATTTAAACCGAGCAATATCTAACCACAGTGCCTTATGTTTATGATGTTCTGATTCAGAAAATATTAAACTTTCTAATTGGTAAAATTTAGTATCAGCAAAATCACATTGGTAAAGTTGAATAATTTCGTGACCTTGCCTACCATTAAATGTAAATATATTTTCGATACAACCTAAATAGCGAATATTGATTAAATCTGCTTGGATTTCCTCTTGAAATTCTCTTTTTAAAGCAGCTTGGCTAGTTTCGCCCAAATCAACCCCACCACCCAAAGCACGATAGAATGTTTCCTGTTTTACGGGGTCATAACCTTCAGAAACAAAAATACGTTCACCATTCCGAATCAGCCCCAAGGCTAATACCCGAATTTCGTTTGCTTTGCTCATTGTTGTCACTAATTATCGTAATTAGAGGAATGATGGCTGTCGCTATCTTCGACAGGCCAATCTTCATTTTCGCCGCCAATGTACAAATCCTCAATAGTGACATATTCCTGATTTAGCTGGGTGAGGGCATTGATCAATATATCAAGAGCGATCGCATCACTGGTTCCCAAGTCAAACCAACAACGCGCCCACTGTCCTTCATACTCAAATTCACCCATATTGTGCATCAATGCCACCAAGCTTTTGTCATAACCTTGTTGGTCATAATTCATGTAGCTAATTTCCAGCCCGGTATCTTGTATCTGGAGATTTTCGGCATTAAATGCACCCAGTTTGCCCAAATAAAACCAAGAATTAAAAACTTCTTCTACATATTGTTTTTCTCGTCCAGAAGGAATTGTGCTGAATTTCAACCAAATCCACACATCAAAAGGATTAATCTCGCGGAACTGAATTTGCATTACGGTCAAATATCTTGATTAGTAATAAGCATATCAGGATGAGGAGGTGGGGGATGGGGAAGTATTTTAGTTCTTATCCCCTTATCCCCTTGTCCCCTTGTCCCCTTGTCCCCTTATCCCCTTATCCCCTCATCCCCTTGTCGCCACTCTCTATCTAAATTAATCACCCATAGCATTGAGGCTATTCATTGTATTGTTGCGTTCACGCTCAATTTGTCTGACTAAAGTGGCTGGGAGTTGGGTTCTTTTCGTTAAGGCTTTGTCAAAGTTGGCGATCGCTTCTTTAATCAGTGACTGGCTTTTATCTTTTTGTCCCTGTTTTCTGAGGATTTGGGCTTTAAGATAATACAACTCTGGGTTATCAGATGTTGTATTTAAAGCACGGTTAACATACTCTAAAGCTTGGGGGTAGCGTTTTAGGTCACGATAAGCAAGAGCAATGCCACGCTCTGCTAAATACTGCGGGGCGGCATTTGTCTTTAACCTGTCGATGGCATCATCGGGACTGGCAAAGGGTAAATTGACGGCTAGCATCAAATCCATATAGCCCTTGAGTAAATTCAGTTCTGGATCTTGAGGTGCGATCGCTTCTGCTCTATCTAAATGTTGATAGACTTGCCGTAGTCTAGTTAAGGCTTGGGGCGCACCTTGGAGGGTACCTTCACGGGTAAGAATTACTGCCCCTTCCAAAAAGTGTCCGACAGCGGTGTACACGTTGCCACGTAATTGATCAGTAGCAATCAACTTTTGTCCGGCTTCTAAAGTTTTTTTGCTGTAAGTGTCTAGTGTAGCTAAGTCTTTGTTGGCATATGCTAAAGATGCCTTCATAGCATAAGCTAGAGGTTCATTTGGCTCAGTGGATATTGCTTGTTGCAAGTGACGCTCGGCGGCGGGATAATCACCTTGTTGGAAAACTGCTTTAAAAGCTGCTTCTGTGTTGTCGCCAATGTTATGCGGTTCGGTAGTGCGAAATGGATCGCCAGCCAGAGAGGGATTCACCCACAAATTGAGGGCGATCGCTGCGGCAAAGGCTGTCTGAGAGAGCCGAGAGAGTCTGGCAAATGCTATTGGTTGAGGAGTAGAACACCGTTCAGTCATTGTAATTCTCAGCAAAACTGCTGTTGAAATAGTTCCAGATGATACTTAGAATGCAAAGGACGGTTAACTATAACTTGCGTCTGCTTTAGCCCAAATATTCTACACAGGTTGACTGCCGTTAATTTGCCAAGTTCCCATGATTTTTGTAGCCTTGGTTAAAGGTAAGTCTGTAACAATGGAAAGCAGAGTCAGGTTTAGTTTTTATTATTACCTCAAATCTCCCGTCCAGAAATTTATTTCCTCGCTAATAGCTTCTAGCCCACTTTAGTGGACTAAAATCCATGCCATCATAGTCTTTTCCCACTCCCTACTCTCTACTCCCTACTCTCTATTTTTTTTCACAAATGCTCTATCTTAAAAATCTAAATTATCATCCCACAGCTAGCCCCACAGCGATTCTTAAGTCAATTAACCTACAATTAGCACCCCAAAAACTTGGTTTGATTATCGGGCCGAGTGGTTCTGGCAAAAGTACTTTATTAGAAATTTTATCTGGACTAGCTGAACCAACTTCTGGCTCACTATTTTGGCGAGAACAAGAACTGATACCTGAACAGCTACAACAATTAGCTGGATTAGTATTTCAGTTTCCAGAACGTCACTTTTGCGGTGGGACAATTTTAGAAGAATTGCGTTTAGGGCATCCCGAATTAGACTCCCAGAGAGTTAGGCAGGCATTAAGTGAAGTAGGATTAGAGCATTTATCACTCTCCACAGCACCCCATGCTTTAAGTGGTGGTCAACAAAGACGTTTAGCTTTGGCGGTGCAATTAATTCGTCAACCAAATGTATTGTTATTAGACGAACCTACAGCCGGCTTGGACTGGTCAATGCGTCGGCAATTAGTTAATTTATTAGCGAAACTCAAACAACATTGGACACTATTAGTCGTGACTCATGATGCAGGGGATATGCTGGCGATCGCAGATTGTTGTTGGACACTCAACCACGGTGAATTACAATCAGTAGACCCCGAAATGCTAGCAGCGAAAGTTAAAGAACCACAAGCAGCAGTGTAAATAATGGGAAGTAGGGAGTAGGGAGTAAATAATAGGTGATAAGTTAATTCCCAATGACTAATGACTCACAACTCATGACTAACTCTACTCTTCTGCTTCCGGAAATGACGGAAATTTGGCAGCAAACGTTGAATTGGCAACCCACACAACAGCAGCAGCAACAATTTCAGCAGCTTTATGATTTAATCCTAGAAGGTAATCGTCAGTTAAATTTAACTCGCATTACTGACCCGCAAGAATTTTGGGAAAAACATCTTTGGGATTCGCTGCGAGGAATTGCACCACAACAAAAATTTATCTCGAAATTTTCAGAGAACGCATCTGTTATTGATATTGGTACAGGTGCAGGTTTTCCCGGTGTGCCGATAGCAATTACCCTGCCTAATGGCACAATTACTCTTGTAGATTCAACGCGCAAAAAAATTAATTTTTTAGAAAAATTATTAACTGAAATTAATTTAAAAAATGCCAACACTGTGATTACTAGAGCCGAAGAAATAGGTCATCAAAACCAGCATCGCCAAAACTATGATGTAGCTTTAATTCGTGCTGTGGGTAATGCTTCAGTCTGTGCTGAATATGTCCTACCATTGCTGAAACAGGGTGGTTTAGCTGTGATTTATCGTGGTAATTGGACAGATGAAGAAACAACAGCTTTACAATATGTCGTGAAAAAACTAGGTGGAGTGATTGAATTAATTGATAAATTTACTACTCCCCTCAGTGACAGCATTCGTCATTGTTTATATGTGCGTAAAATAGCAAATACGCCAGATGGTTTTCCCCGTGGTGTTGGTATACCCACTCAAAAACCGCTGTAAAAGACTAGTACTGCTACGCGGAGTATATAAAGGGTTAGACTAGCGATTTAAATATTTAAAGTGACCTAATCTTTGGACTAATTGACAACAGGAATTTTTAAAAGAAGTTCCTAGACGATAACATTTGCGGCTCATATCTAAAGCAGAGTATGGCACACGCAGTCGCAGTGGAGACAATATGGGAAGATAGAACCAGTAATAAGCCTTTTTCAAATCCTTCCACTTTGAACAGGCTTCTTGATGCAAAAAATCTGAGATGTCTACAACTAATCCTCGTCCTTGGTGCATCATGACATTACGACCGTGGACATCATGAGGATAGAGTCCGCGACTTTGGGCATAGTCGAGAGCTTTATCAATGTCCCGTATTACTTGTTTGGGAATAGGTAAACCCAAGTGCAGACAATCATAAAGCGTTGTTCCATAAAGCCGTTTCAAAACTAAAAAGCAATCTTTGGCATACAAACACTCGGAGAAAGCCGGATGAGAACCTAGACGACGGTAAACTTCTACTTCCTCTTCATAGCCTGGTCGTCCGGGGGCATAAATTTTGACTACAGAGTCTGGGTAGTCAGGGTGATAAACTACAGCAGCGTAATTTCCTGTGCCAAGTAGTCGCCAGGGTTGAGGAAGATAACTAACCTTGATGGGATTACGGGGATTGATACTTTCAATTTGTAAGGTAGGTAATAGTTGCTGATAAATACTTTCAAGCAGCTGCTTTGGGGGCAATTTGTCCATATTGAATAAGTATTTTCTAGGTAAAAATAAAAATAAACTGGGAGTATCCTAAATCTGTAATTTTAATTTATTTACTAAATTTTGGCTTACTCAAGGGGGTAAAATAACTTATCGCTAAAGCAAAAGCTCTGCCAATGCGTAGCGGATACCGCAAAGACGTAAAGCTAAGAAAGTATAATCAGGTTTTTACGTCAGTTGCTGATATTTTTGCCAAATTGGGATTCTCCCAATAAACCACTCGATTTATAGTCGTATTTTCATTAAAAGCAACATTATAATAATAGTGAATATCATGTATATTACGCTAATACGTTGGTCATGGAGGTAGATAATGACACAAGAATTAACAGACCTCAGACATAGTATTTTGCAAGGACGTTACGCAGATGCTTTGGCAATTGTTGATGAATTAGAGGGGATGAGTAAAAAGGCAATTCTGCGGCAGATTAAGTCTTTTCTGAAAATTTTATTGATACATTTAATTAAAAATCAAATAGAGCAGCGATTAACAAATTCTTGGGTAGCTTCTATTCGCAACTCAATTCGAGAAATTCAAGAAGTGAATCTCAAGGAAAATAAAACATCTTATTATGTCAATCAAGACGAATGGGTAAATTTAATAGAAGAGGAAGTAATTGAAGATGCTATAGCTGATGCTAGTTTGGAAGTGATGAATGGAAAGTACAGTCAATTTCAATTAGCTGATGTTATCAATAGATCTGAGATAATTGAGAATGCTTTAAAGTTTTTAACCCTTACATATGCCTATTCAGCGAAACAATTACCCGCAATTATGGCGAATACTTTAACTCAGTTACCCGGTGGTGAAGATTGGAAAGCAGGGAGATGGTAAATGGTAAACAATGACACAGGAACTCACTGACCTCAGAAATAGCATCTTACAAGGACGTTATGCAGATGCTTTGGCAATTGTTGATGAATTAGAGGGGATGAGCAAAAAGGCAATTTTGCAGCAGATTAAGTCTTTTCTGAAAATTTTATTGATACATTTAATTAAGAATCATATAGAACAGCGATTAACAAATTCTGGGATTGCATCTATTCGCAATGCAATTGTAGAAATTCAAGATGTGAATCTCAAAGAAAATAAAACATCTCATTATGTTAATCAAAATGAATGGGAAAACTTTATCAAAGATGCAGTTATTGAAGGTGCTATAGCTGATGCCAGTTTGGAAGTAATGAATGGTAAATATACGCGCTCTCAATTATCGGCAATTCTGGATAAGAATCAGGTAATAGCTACAGCAATGAGATTGTTATCTTTAACTTATACTTATTCTGCTAAAGAATTACCGATAATTATGGATGATTATCTGAGTCAGTTACCTGGAGGAGAAATTTAGCAATACCCCTCTTCTGTCACTTTCCGGGTATTCTAAATAAAAGAATCAAAAGAAAAA
>NZ_CAWUDM010000160.1:0-10066 GCF_963920855.1 Nostoc sp. CCY0012
TTTCTTTGTTATGTCAAGTTTTCTCTATACCAAATTAGATGAGCTTACCCTGTATTTTGAGGGCTAGAGTCTTGACTATAAACTTGCTTTTTCGTACTTTCATTAATTAATAAAGGCAGTAAAGCACCACCGCTAATTACAGCACTATCCACAATACTAATAGGGGAAATTTTTAAAATCTTCCTCAAGGGTGGGATAACTATACCTAGGAGTTGGATCGCAAAAGAACCTGTGATAGCCGCATTTAAGTAGGGATTATTTGGTATTTTTTCTTGACTCAATATGCTATGTTTTTCCGAACGGCAACTAATAGTATGTAATAGTTGCCCAGTTGTCAGGGTCATATAGGCAACAGTACTTGCCCTGGCACCAATACCATATCTTAGGATGGCGTAACCGTATGCGGCTAGGGTACTTGTAGATAGTATTGTTGATTCAAAGATAATTCTGCCAAAGTCAGAATTTTTGATGATTGGTTCATGGGGATTGCGGGGTGGCTGACTCAATACGTCCGGTTCTGGTGCTTCCATCGCTAAGGACAAACCAGGGAAAACATCAGTGACTAAATTCAGCCACAACAGTTGCATAGCATTCATGGGTTCGCCTAAACCTGCGGCGGTGGCGGCAGTCATGACCATGATTTCGCTGAGGTTAGTAGATAAGAGGAAATGTACAGATTTTCTGATGTTGTTGTAAATTGTTCGTCCCCGACTGACAGCAATCATCATGGTTTCTAGTCGGTCATCTTCCAAGACAATATCTGCAACTTCACGCGCGACATCGGTTCCTCCTTTACCCATCGCTACACCTACTTGTGCGGCTTTGAGTGCTGGTGCATCGTTAATTCCATCGCCTGTCATGGCGACTACTTTACCTGTTGCTTGCAACGCCTGGACAATTTGCAGTTTATTACTAGGGCTAATGCGGGCAAAAACGTTAACTTTGTCACAAAGTACTGTTAGTGCTTCGGGGGTGAGATTGTCGAGATTAGTGGAATCGAGAATTTCTATTTGCTGATCTTGACTTAAATTTAACTCTTTAGCGATCGCATAAGCTGTGGGACTTTGATCGCCGGTAATCATGACTGTATCAATACCTGCTTGATGAAAGTCCCCAATTAATTGTTTTGCACCTTTTCTGATGGGGTCTGCCATTCCCACCAAACCCAGCCAAATCAGGTCTGATTCGTGATTATTGCCATTATTTAAATCGTCAACATGGTTGTAAGCTAACCCCAACACCCGCAATGCTTTTCCGGCCATGCGATCGTTGGCAAGTTCAATGGCCTGCCTGTTTTCTGGTGTTAAAGGTACTAATTGCCCATTTTCTAGTCCCCATTGACATATTTGCATCAATTCGTTGGGGCTACCTTTAACAGCAATCAACTTGGGGCCATTGCTTGTTTCATGAATTGTACTCATGAGGTTGCGATTTTCCGATCGCAGGTTGCTTCCCCGCAGTTGATATTTTTGTCTCAGATCCATAACATTCACCCCGGCGCTAATGGCCATGTGGATTAAGGCATTTTCTGTAGCCGAACCTGTAACCACATACTCACCATCATTCTCTTGACTGACTTCACTTTCATTACACAGTACTGCTACATGAATTAGCTTTAACAAGTCATCGCTGCTATGGGGATTGATATTCTCTGCTTGTACTGTAATTTGTCGGGTGTTGGTGTGTATTTCCACCACCGACATTTTGTTTTCTGTAATTGTCCCAGTTTTATCCAAGCAAATTGTTTGTACAGAACCCAAGGCTTCCACAGCGCTGAGAGTACGAACAAGAACATTATTCTGCCTCATGTCTTGGATACCTAAAGCCAGAGTCATTGTGGCAATTGTGGGTAAACCTTCGGGAACCGCAGCCACTGCAAGGGATATACATGATTGCATCATGGTGAGTACACCATATCCCCGCAGTACTCCCAAACCAAAAACCAGGCTGCACATTCCCATACCAATTAAAACTAGTTGACCTCCCACTTCATCAAGTTGTTTTTCTAGAGGTGTGTCTGTCGCAATAGCCTCACTAATTAATTCCTGGATTTTGCCCATTTCTGTAAATTGGCCAGTGGACACAACCACAGCTAGTCCTTGTCCGCCAGTGACTAAAGTACCCTTATAAGCCATATTTAGACGGTCAGCTAACGACACATCTTTACCCAGGAGAGATGCCGTATTTTTGGTCACAGGGATACTTTCGCCAGTCAGAGTAGATTCATCAATAGTTAAATTATCTGCTGCTATCAATCGAGCATCTGCTGCTACATAAATGCCTGGTTTGAGCAATAAAATATCTCCTAAAGCCACATCTTCTGTAGGGATTTCTATCTGCTGACTTTCTCTAATTACCCAAGTTAATTTTTGCTCTCGACTGTTGAGAGAATGAATAATTTTTTCAGAATTAGTTTCTGTGGTATAACCAATTATGGCATTCAGACCCACAACACCCATAATCACTACGGCATCAATGACGCTGCCAGTTAGTAAAGAAATGCCCGCAGCCGCCCCCAGTAAAGCCACTGGCAGAGATTTAAACTGGTCAATTAAGATATGCCAATAGGAACGTTTTGATATTATAGATAAAATATTAGGGCCATATTTCGTCAGATTTATTGTGGCAGACTCACTAGATAATCCTGATATCTTGGAAGTATTTAATTTATGGATAACGATATCTTCTGCCATTAAATGCCAATCGTTTTTTGGTTGCCCAAGGGACTTAACAACAGGTTTACTCTGTGTTTTTAAAGATTTATTTAATTGTTTTGTTTGATTTGAATTAGTTTTTCTTTTAAAATCTATAACAATATTATCAATTATTAATGCTATGGCATTAAACCTGATTTTATCTGTAAAAAAAACCAGAATATTGCTGGTTAATGGATTAGCAGAAACTGAAATTATTTCCGGGTTACTGGCAAGCGATCGCTCGATATATTTTTGCAAAGATGGTGACTGATATAATTCTTTTACTTTATATCTAGCTCTGCCTTTGACAGCGGTGTGTATTGCTTGAATCACAGCCAAGTTTGCTCCTAATAATGCCCTCAAAATACAGATATGTTATAATTTGTCTACCCAATTTTAATTATAGAGACTAAAAATAAGCTCTGAATATTTTTACTGTTAAGACTTACAAACACTCAAAGTAATTAGCTAGTATTCAGATATATATAATCGCTATATTTCGTTGTTATTGTTAAGTTTTATAAAAGCATCAAAAGCAAACCAAGCCAATATATACCAAGGAATTTCTTCAAATTTTAGACCCTGTTTCATCAATTGTCGGATAGCAAATAAACCCAAAGCTAGAGGCACTAGCAACCGCAAATCAGCAACACCATTTGTCATGTGGTTGACATCAGTATTAATGTCAGACATCAAATTCTCTAAATCTTGGGCTATTACGGATTTACCATCTGTTAAAGTCTGTTGGCTACTTCTAGAACTAAATTTTTCCCGCCCGTTGGTAGTCAAATCGGGATTTACTTGTGCTGATATTTGTTCTAAAGCCTCGGTTACTTCTGTCACTACTTGACACAACCTTGCCGATAAAGCCATACCTTCTTGAATGGTAGTTCGGATTACAGGTTGTTTTACAGCTTCTGCAACAGGAACAATTAGAGGTGAGAAAATAATTGTTGCCAGATTATCGACAATTTCCGGTATATTAGCATCTTGCAAGTCCAAGGTAGATGACATCTGCAAATCTTCTCCGGGAGTAGGGCATTAATATACAAGATTGATTAAATTTTTCTTGATTTACATCAGCCTAAAGTCGCAAAATTTAGATCTTATGCTGCAATACCATTTAGATTAATTGATTTGCCCTTCTAACCAAGATTGCAAATCAGCTAAACTGGTAAAATCTAACAGTGCTTCGCTTAAATCTTCTAAAAGGGCGATCGCAGATGCAAAAATCCCTCATCTTTCTCATTTTTTAGGCTCTAGTCTCTCTCTGGGTATACATGGAAGAAGGATATTTCACAAAATTCCACCTCTAGAGTCACGTAATTCATCACAAATATCCGTAATAGTGAAAAAGGGCTTTACTAGCTCTGGTAGATTATGACTAGTAGTTGGTCAAATTGAACAATCAAGACTAAAGTCCTGACTACGAACTTGATAGAAAACGAACATACATCAAAGAGTAAATAACATGACAACTTCTACAAACCGTGATCAACAAGTTCAACAACTGCGGGAAATAATTACAGATATTAACAGTGGTATGTTAACTACAGTTGACCAAAATGGTCAATTACACAGTTGTCCTATGTGCAAAAGTGGTGAAATTAGCTCTGATGGCGCACTGTGGTTTTTTAGCTATACACATTCCCAGAAAGTGAACGATATTCAACATAATCAACAGGTAAATGTGAGTTTTACATCACCTGATAAGCAGCGATATATTTCTGTTTCAGGTACGGCGCAATTAGTGACAGACCGCCAAAAAATGCAAGAAAAATGGCAGCCAGAACTTCATACTTGGCTACCCAAGGGACTAGACGAACCCGATATTATTTTGCTCAAAGTGAATGTTAATCAAGCTGATTACTGGGATAGTGCCTCCAGCATTCAGCCACAAAAAATTAAACTGTAAGGATAGGCAAATATTGTAGGGCATTGGCATAAAAAACCAGAATAAATGTGAACCAGTGCTGAAATTCTAATCTCACGGTTTTTTGCTACCCTTGAGCCTTGATTAAATCATCCTTGTAAAAAATAAGTTCCATCTTAAGTTAGAAGTCTGACAAAATACTAATAGTTATTTTGCTTAGTAGCAGTAGTAGTAATGGAACTATCCTAGGAACTCTCAAATCCAAAGCTGAAAATTTCAGAGTTCTTAGGTTATTTACTTTTGCTCAAAATAGCTAGGACTTACGCACTCGCCACGAAAATCAAGGCTTTGAGATTGCTTCCCTACGGTCGCAATGACTGAAATACGTGGTTGGTTACGTAAGTCCTGATAGCAATAGCAAAAATAGAAGTCTTAATGCTACATTTTGGCCTTGCCATGCCACTACGTTAATTTGAGCCGGAAAATATTCAAGGCTATACAGACTATCAAGCTGCTTGAATGAAATCATCCAACATTTACAGAGCTTTGTCTGGCATAGCGTCCCATCAATTCTACTGCCTCTAAAACATGACCTTTCATAGCTGCCAGGACTTCAGCTTTTCTAGCTCCTGGTGGCAATCCTAGCAATTGATCAAGGGCATAAAGTTTGAAAAAGTAACGATGGGTGCCGCTAGGTGGACAAGGGCCACCAAAACCCAACTGACCAAAATCATTTACCCCTTGAACACCGCCACCAGGTAAATGAGATTCTTGTGTTATGCCTTCTGGTAGGTGACGCAGATTAGCTGGTAAGTCATAGACAACCCAGTGAGTAAAAGTCTGCTTGGGAGCATCCGGGTCTTCCATCAGCAAAACAAAACTCACTGTACCCTCAGGTGGACTATCCCAACTCAGAGGAGGGGAAATATTAGTATCATCGCAGGTGTATTTAAAGGGAATCGTACTACCAACAAAAAAAGCCAAGCTTTGTAGTTCCATACGCAATTACCAATTCATTTCGTAAGTTTGAATTTCTTCACTCAGCATTCAGCACTTTTTTTGTGGCTCACCTTGGGGAAGAGGATTTTCGATATGTTGGTTTAAGCTTTCAGCCATTTCAACAGCCACAATAATCAATTGCTGTTCCATCGTTCCGTAGCCTCCCTCATCACTAACCTTTGGGTAAATGTGGGGATTGGATAGCATCGCCGCCAGCAGTTGGGATGCAGTTTGTTTGAGTTCGTCAACTTGTGAGTTCACACGCTTATTCCCTCCAGTCTAATGGTGGTTCAATTAAAGTCTGATTGGACTTGCCAGCGCGAACACCTGGCTTATCTACAATTTTGACGGTGCTGGCTTGGGGGCCTTCCTCTCCCATTTCTAGGGAAAAATGTACACCTGTACCAATTCCTAACCGTTCAAAATCGTCATGCAGCACACTATTACGGTGAAAATAGATTTCTCGACCATCCAAAGTTTTCAAGAAGCCATAGCCCCTGTCGTGAAATAGCTTGGTGACCAGTGCCGTTGTCTCCTGTTCTACCTCTTGATTCTGGGCGCGATGGCTTTCCTGCTGACGCTCACTCAATTTGATTAACTGCTGACGTGCAGCATTAAAAGCATCCCGAATTACTGCATCTAAAGGATCATATTGATTACTCTCTCCGGGATTGCTTTCTGCGACAATTTCGTGACCCGGTGGGACGGTCATATCAATTCTGACTCGGTAGGGTGAACCGCTACGCGGGCGATCGTGTGTCTTTTCAATGGCTATATGACAGCTATTGATGTAATTGCAAACAAGCTCTAATTTGGCAATTTTTTCTTGAATTAAGGTATCAATCGCATTTGTTTTCTCGACATTACGATAGGTAATTTCTGGTGAGATTTTCATATTTTTGTCAAAATTTCAACAGGCTACTAAAAAAAATCAATCTTGATATTCCCTAAGACAAAAGCTTGTCAAGTACCAAGGGATAATGGTTGATGGTTAGTTTCAGACTTTGCTAGTAGGTGGCGGACTTGATCATCTGTAGTTTGAGGAAAGTCTGTGTACCACATACCCACACTATAAAAAGGACTGGGTGTGGCAGCGCAGACAATTTTGTCTACAGCCGTTGCTAACTCTTGGCAGGTTTCAGTTGTAGCCACAGGCACAGCAATCACTATCTGAGCAGGGTGTTGTCGGCGCACAGATGCCACGGCGGCCCACATGGTTGCACCCGTTGCTAAACCATCATCTACCAAAATCACGGTACGTTCTCTTAAATCAGAGAAGGGGCGATCGCCTCGATAAAGTAGTTCCCGGCGCTCTAACTCTCGTTCTTCTTGCACGGCAACTCTGGCAATCATGTCATCGGAGATATTCATCTGGTTGACGATATGTTCATTAATTATCCGCACGCCACCAGAAGCGATCGCCCCCATTGCCAGTTCTTCTTGTTCCGGTACACCCAGTTTACGGACTACAACCACATCCAAGGGAGCTTTTAATGCTTTGGCAACTTCAAAGGCCACAGGTACACCACCTCTGGGTAGTCCTAACACGATTACATCTGAGCGATTAGCGTAATCTGCTAACTCCCTAGCCAAAGTTTGACCTGCGGTTGTTCGGTTTTTAAATAACATGGTGTTATGCTCCTGATTTTGGCTCAGAAAAGAGCTTTTAGGTCTTCACACACATTGGTTTTTGACTTCCTAATGCAAATAAGGGATTGATTTGTTCTCATCTCAATTGATCTTAGAAAGTTATACATTCTCTGTCCTCTGACTAACGAGGCGACATAACCGATCTACCCTTCTATCTAATGGCAGAGTTATTGATACACAGAAATTTCATACTGAGTTTGTAACAAATTCTGTAACAGCACTGCGGTTTGAACTAGCATTCGTCTAAATTGGTGAAAAATCTCCGGGTAATCCCTGAATGAAGGGGTAATTTTGTTCAAAGATATACGTGACTATCAAATTCTATTTCTGAGCTTGTTCCTTGTCTTGGGAATTGGTACCAGAGATTGGACACTGCGTCCAGAATTAATCGGAGTAGCGATCGCCACTTGTTTATTTACTCAATGGCTATTGTCCCTCGTCAAGACCAAGATCATCAAATGGCAAGACCCAGAGTCAGCAATTTCCCTGAATCTCCGCAGTGCTTTAATTACCTCCTTGGGACTCAGCCTACTTTTGCGGTCTGACCATTGGACAACAATGGCTTTAGCCGCTGCTAGTGCGATCGCTAGCAAATTTCTGTTGCAAGTTAATCATAAGCATTTTTTTAATCCCGCCAATTTTGGGATAATTACCGCTTTAGCTTTGACCCCCGATGCTTGGGTTTCACCAGGACAGTGGGGTGAGCAATGGTGGTATGGGCTGTTATTTATGGGGACTGGCGGCATGATTTTACAAAAAATTGGTCGCTGGGATACTACAGCCGCTTTTTTAAGTACCTACTCCTTACTAGAAGCAATTCGTAATCTTTACTTGGGTTGGACTTGGGATGTTTATGGACATCGCTTAATGAGTGGGTCTTTGCTGTTATTTGCTTTGTTTATGGTTACCGATCCCCGGTCAATTCCCAATAGTCAAATTGGGCGTGTAGTTTGGTCAGTATGTATCGCCATCTTGACATTTATTTTGCGGAATTATTTCTTTGTTTCCACAGCAGTTTTTTGGGCATTATTCGCCCTAGCCCCATTGAGCATCCTATTTGATGTTCTCTGGTCAGCCCCAAGATTTGCTTGGTTAGGAAAGCCAGAAAATAACTCGGCAATCAGCACTTAACAATGAGGTATAAAATGAAGCGATTTCAATTGATAATTCCTTTACTGGTAGTAGTTATATCTGTGTTGTGCTTTGCGCCGACAGCTTGGGCATTTTGTGGGTTTTATGTTGCCAAAGCTGATGCCAAATTATATAACAAAGCTTCTCAGGTCATCATTGCGCGGGATGGCGATCGCACTGTGTTGACAATGGCCAACGACTTCCAAGGCGAAGTTAAAGATTTTGCTATGGTAGTACCTGTACCTACAGTGTTGCAAAAAGAGCAAGTTCGTGTTGCCCAACCCAAAATAGTTGAGCGATTGGATGCTTTTAGTGCGCCGCGATTGGTAGAGTATTTCGATTCAGATCCTTGTACCCCGACAGTTTACGAATCTGTCATGCCTCAAGCAGCACCTAGCCCCACAGCAAGACAAGGGAGTAGAAGAGACAGTGATGCTAGCTTGGGTGTCACAGTTGAGGCGCGTTTTAATGTTGGTGAATATGACATTGTAATTTTGAGTGCTAAAGAATCTGGTGGACTAGAAACTTGGCTCAACCGCAACGGCTATAAAATTCCGCGAGGAGCAAAACAATTACTTAATCCTTATATTCGCTCCTCCATGAAATTCTTTGTTGCTAAAGTCAATCTAGATAAATTTGAGCAATCTGGTTATCAATTTCTCCGTCCTCTGCAAATTTCTTATCAGTCACCCAAATTCATTTTGCCAATTCGTTTGGGGATGATTAATGCCACCACTGAACAGGATTTGATTGTCTATATTCTTTCTCCCAAAGGTGAGGCAGAAATCACTAACTACCGAACAGTAAAAATTCCTACTGATGCCAATATTCCTATCTTTGTAAAAAATGAATTTAGTGACTTTTACAAATCGATGTTTCAAACTTCTTATACAAAAGAAGATAAGAAAGTCGCCTTTTTAGAATATGCCTGGGATATGAGTAATTGTGACCCTTGTTCTGCCGACCCCTTGAACCCAGAAGAACTTAAGCAAGCCGGTGTATTTTGGCTTGATGATAATTCAGCAAACATACCAAATTCTCCTAACTTCCGTCGTCCATTTCCCAACAGTAATGTTTTTATCACTCGTCTGCATATCCGCTACACCCGTGATAAATTTCCAGAAGATCCAACTTTTCAAGAAACTTCTAACCGCCAATTGTTTCAAGGGCGTTATGTCCTCCAACATCCGTTTACAGGTGAAATCAATTGTCCATCTGGCAGAGAATACCAACGGTCTTTACCCAAACGTTTTGAACAAGAAGCGCAGACGCTAGCCAAGCTAACCAACTGGAATATTCAAGACATTCGCCAAAAAATGAAGTTAAGTGTGGGTAATTTGACTAATTCTTGGTGGCAAAATTTCTTATTGTGGTTGAAGTTATAGCCTATTGACAGATCTAGGCTTGAATCTCGTAGAGTGCGTTATGGACGTTAGTTCTAACGCACCGAGAATTGAGAATAGTGTGTTGCGTTACGCGACAATACACCCGACAAACTTTTCACGGTATCTGGTGCCGAACTGCTCAGGGCATCGCTTGAAAAGGGGGGAAATTTTCTTGAAGTCCCCCTTTTTAAGAGGGATTTAGGGGGATCAGATCATTTGTATGTACACGGTAGCCTACGAGGAGAGAGACTTTGATGATGTGAAAACTCAGGTGTGTACTAGGGTGTTGATTTTGTGGGAGAGATGCTCAAAATTTTTCATGCAGTTTCTGT
>NZ_CAWUDM010000161.1:0-10008 GCF_963920855.1 Nostoc sp. CCY0012
TGGTAGGTGTTTTTCAGTTTACCTCCAAACAACACCAATTAGATAGCTAGGGGATGGCCAGTATCTCTACCTTAATTCCAGTTGAGTCCAACAACGCCCAGGCAATCAACGGCATTTCTCCAGAACTAACCCAAGCAGCATCTCCTATTTATCAGCGCTCCCTTGCACTTTTGCGAGAAATATCCGCTATCGCTGATTATGCAGTTGCTTTTAATGCCGAGTTTGATTCTGGCGTGGTGAATCAATTCTTCCCTGGTTTGATTAGTCAGCCCTGGTTGTGTGCCATGCGTGATTTTGATTGGGGATATCACAGTATTAATTCGCACGGTGCTTACAAGCTGACTGACCTAGCCCTTTGGCTGGGGATTGGTATCAGCACTGTCCATCGTGCCGGGGACGATGTTCGGTTGTTGGTTGAATGCTTAAATCGCCACAAAAACTTACAAAAACTGGTTGAGGATGCAATCGCCCTTGCTGAATCACCGATGCTAGAAATCAAAGCACTAGTTAGTTACGATGATCGCCACAAAGCGAGTAAGGCTAAGTTTGCGTGGGATGGCGAACGCAAAATTTGGTACAAATCAATCCGCGAGTGTTTGTTGGATGATTTCATTCAGTCGCTGGATTTTGATGTGAGCGTTGTTTGAATAGGCAGAGAGATACAGTTAAAACAATTCAAAAAAGGTCAAAGGAGAAAACAATGTCTATAGAAAAGCCTGATTTAGAATACGATTATTCGTGGGAAGAAAACGAAAATGAAAGTTGGCTTTGGATTGCGGAAGTGACAGAGCCAGGACTTCCTGAACCTCATTGTTATTCATATGTGTTTAGTGTTAGAGGACAAGAAGCCATAGACCTCATTGAAGTATTCAATTCTTTATCTGGTGTAGAAGCACAAGAATATGCCAAGAAACTAGTTTATGGCTAGTTATAAATAAATCTTTTCATTTTAGATAGGAAGGCAGTTTCATACTGTCTTTCTTTTTTTTTAACACCTTAAACCCATGAACAAAATCACCCACCAATTAACCCAAACAGAACATTTAGAACACATTCAAAAAATCGAAGTAATAACCAGAAGACGACGTACTATGAAGCGATTAAAATCACGTAGTTTCATTAACCAAACCCTGACCAGATTTGCACTTTACTCGATTGTCACCACTGGATTTTTAGGAGTAGCTGCATTGGGCTGTTGGGGATTTGAAATCATTGACGCAAACTCCAGAGCAACAATACTTCGGGGGCATGACTGGCAAGCACAGAAGAATATTTGCTTAGGAGGCATGGCAGTAACATTCTCTGGATTTCTGGGGAGTGCTTTGCTGGGGGCTTGTTTGAGTGGGGATGAGTAGTGTCAAAAGAATCCTAACAATGCAAATGATATTAACAACATTTGAAATTCGAGAAATTCTTCAGGGCTGCCAACAGACTCTGCGGCTCGTTCAAAGTATGGAAGAGTATCGTCATATTGAGGCTTCTGGTTATTTCGTAACTTCAAATGACGTGGTGCTAAACGATGCTGTGAATGCTTTGTTTGAAGTGATTACGGCGATAGAAGAATACGAAGGAATCACACAAAAGGAGAGGTGTTAAATGGAGCAAGAAATTAAAGAAGCTATTGGTTTGAGTAGTCCCCAACTGCAACCCGAACCGGAGCCAAAACCAGAGCCGCAGCCGGAAATTACTATCTACGATTTTGCAAAAGTTTTGGCTGAAAACGAACCACCTAAAAACAAATAGGAGCAAGAAAATGACATTAACTTTAGACAAATCCACCCAAAGCAAAGAATCTAATTTAACAAAAGCCTTGCGAGAGATACACGAACTGCAATCACAGGTTGAGCAACTAAAGCAGCAGCATCAGAATTATGTGCGATCGCAGCAGAGGTTGATTAGTACTATTGCCGAAATCTGTATTTCTCCAATGCAGGAAGTCGAAGCCTTGCGGATTCTCGTATGCAAGGGAGAGGCTGAGTGTCGGCAGTATTTGCGGTTGCTGCTGGTGAAAAGACAGTCGGCGAGTAAAAACTAGGCGCTCAGTGATTCTGGCTCTGTATCAGCTATTTCTAGAACCCGATGTAACCAATCTTGAGTCTGTGTCTGTGCAACTCGCTTTTGTTCTTCATCTGACCAAATTTTGTCCCATTGAAATAGCCAATGAGTTAAAACCCGACCCAAGTCAACCAACTCTGCGGCTCGGTCAATATCGTCAGCTTTTACCATGTCGGGAACAGTCCACTCAAGAAAGTAACGACTTTCTTTTACCAGAGGTATCATCACATCCTGGGATGATGTCTCAGTCCACAAAGACTGAATTTGTGACAGGTGTGCAGCTAAATGATGCAAGCGAGTAGAAACATCATCTTGCATAAAAATTTGTTGTTCTGGTGTCACTTCAATCATGTTTTGACCTGCACTTACGCTGATATTTTTTCACCAACCGCTTGATAAATGATTTGTTGCTTGAGCGAATCTGCTGCTACTGCGGCAATAGTTTCCCAATCTTGAGGTGTCAATAATAACTCTAATAACTCACGTAATATTTTGTGATTGGATATGAACTCCTCACCATAAAGTTCATCATTTCTGAGAGCCAAAAGTAGAGATTGTCTTATTTCTGGTGTAGGCAATCTCAATTTTTCAAGTATTCTTTCTCTTGCTGTTTTAACAGCTATTTTTGTAGCTGTACCTAAATTCCAGTCATTAAGTAGCAGTCGGACTTCTTTATTCAGAGAGATACGTAACGTTGTTAAACGCCCCATTAGTTCACCCGTTAGCATGAGGTCGCCAAATGCACTTCCCCAATCTAATCCAGCACCAATATGACCGCCGACAAGCTCCTCAGCTTCCACAGCTTGCCGTAAATATTCTTCATCAACTAATAAATCCATAGGACTTACTTGGTTATTTTGGGCAGGGTTATTGTGATTTTCATTAAATTCGTGCTGATTCATTTACCTAACACCTCATCTAGAAGAACGCCAAATTCCGTACTCAAAATAAATCAAGTCATCATAATCTTCATCTTCACCCACATCAATCATGCCTTGGAGATCATAAAACTGTTCGGCTCCAGGTAATGAGTGTAAACCTACTCTACCTTCATAACCCAGTTCTAAACTACGGGTTCTAGCAAAGATTAACAGTGCAGTGCCAACACCTTTATATTTAGGTGGACGTTGGATCATCTCACGATTCCAAGGTGCAGAGGCAATGCCATCAACATAAACTAACCGTTGACCCTCTGCCAAGCGTGAACCGTGCAGTTGAGTTTCAATGATCATTAAACCCTGGGTTTCACCTTCGTACTCGATAGCATAACCTTCCCGGTTTGCTTGTCTGCTGATGATGAACTCAAGCTTAAAATCCCAATCCCAAAACTTATCCTCTTGCCCGAATAATCTTAATTGTTCTTTCCACTGTAAGGTGTAATCGTCGGCGTGTTTTTGTGTCAAGTCTACCAAATCTGCTTCTACAGTCATGCTATCTTGACCGCGAATTAGTCTGACGGTAGAGGAGCGTGACATCATAAATTAGTATTGTGATCGTTTTGTTGCAGCCAACTTAAAATAGTCAGTGCTAACTCCCAAGATTCATTTCTATTCCATGTTGGCAAATGATGAAGTATGCGCCCTTTGATTGATTCTGGATTTTCTAATTCTCCGCTACGGGCAGCAACAGCCTCCTTAACAAGTTGCCCTAAAGTGGCAGCTTGATTGTTTCGATAATCAGGTTGTTTCTTGATTTCATCAATAATCCAGTCAGGGACTGTAATCGTTTTAAATCCTGGTTTTGGCATACGTAGCTAAAGAATTAGTTTTTTGATATTACGGCACTTTACGTCATATATGCAAACTTTTGTGCGGTATAGTATGGTAAAGAAGGCCATTTAAATTTAATTGGTAGTCAACCTTTCTAACAGGAAGTAAGTTTATGAAGCAACACACATATATATTTGAGGAGTTAGATCCACTAGTTTTTTGTCAAACTTGGGGATTAACTTATGAAGAAGCATCCCAATATTTAAAAATTAAAGCCAGAACCATTGCAGCATACGCGTGTCACGGTAAAGTAACAAGACGTAATCCATCTTCCAGGGTAAAAGCTCTGGCAGCCATGCAGCACAATCTTTGGATTCAAGAAGGCAAGCAACCTATAGATAGTAGTCCGTTGTTAGCCATTGCTTAATCAGCAATGAATCTATATCTTGAGTTAAGTATTGAAACTGTGGAAAGATAAAATGGCGAAAGGATTTGGAGTAAAAGCTGAAGAACAACTGGGCTACACACTGCTTTTAGTACCTGAAGTTAAAGCTTATGCCGCCAGATTTTCTCTGGATTACTTTAATCAGAACAATAAGCAAAATGGTGAAGAATTCATTGGCATAACAAGTATGCTGGAAGAAGCTCAGATATGGAAAAGTATTAGGCAAGCTAAACAGGCAATAGACAAATACGCTGATTTTTTAATTTCACGGGCTGAGAATGGCTCACCAGTACGTGTAGAAGTTAGACGAGTAAAGCGAAAAAGTAGTGGCGATTTAATAAATGAGCTAGTCGAAGAAATATTTTTAATAGCTGAAGATAATATTTTAAAATCCATGGATTAAAATTTTTAATAAATTATCAACAAAGTTGTCAACAAAGTCCATTGCCCACCAAGTGTGGGTATTTTAATATTTAGATATGGTTCAACAGTTCGACCCACCAATGGAGAAAATCAGCATCAAACAATGCCGAAGTTTACTGAAGATTCAATCTAAGGACACCATCAACAAATATTTGAAGGCTTTGAATTTTTTTGGAAACAAGTACCTGAGTTGGGAACAGGTGCAAAAAATTTTAGAACTGCAAATATTTTTAGGATTAAAACACGGGAGAAATAGCAAGGAAGACTTCTGCCAAATGACCCGTGAGCAGATTGAACAGACGTTTCAAAGCTATGGAGTTGACGTAAATGCCAGATTATCAGCATTAAAAAAGATACATAGAGACTCAGTACAGCAAAAACCAACTTGTGTGTCAATTACTTAAAAAAATGCCCTGCGGAATTAATGCAGATTACAGCCAAATACATCTGACAGATAAGGATTAATCAGGTTTTTGCCCTCAATAACAAACTACATTCATCCTGCTGAATTTACCAAAAATAGACTTTTCAAAGATTGCCAAAAACCATAGATTTATGTACTACTGTGACACTACAAAGCTGAAATGCTTACTAGAAAAGGGTTCAGCAGAACGTTAGGAAGCTGAGTGTACATAATCTGATTCTCAAACCCCGGAAAGTGGGTACATTTTTTCTTGTAGAAGCGGTGAATGTAGTACAAACGACATAAGTACAGATATCCAAATATACGGAGATAGCATAATGTGTACAGGAGAGAGAAATACACCAAAACAACTATTGATGGTGCAACTGAAACAATAGAAAAAGAAGAAAGAAACTCATCAGGTTTGTTAGAATTTTGTGGAGCGATAATCGCAATTACACTCTCAATATTGACAGCCGCTTTGATTTTGCAAAGCTTTAACCATGCCAGTAGTATTAGAAGATTGGATAAGCCTTTCAATCAACCTGAGAAATATTTGTGAAAAGATTCGTGGATGTAAAATCAGCGATCGCACATGGTATGACTGGGAGCATTTAGCGGGAGCTAATTACCCACAAGGGAAGAGAATATCAGCTCGTACATACACCCAAGAGCAGACAAAAATGCTGTTGTGTTTGGCATGGTTAAGGAAGGAGAACCCACGGCAAAAAGTCACTTATAGAAGCCTGAGAGATTATTTTCAAGCCAATGAATATAAGTTGGAGGAGGTATTTGATAAGTATTGCGAACAGGTAAATGCAGGTGAAGTATTTGTCGCAGATGAAGTCAAAGCCTCACTAGAAAAAATCGCCTTAAGAGAGGTAAAGAAATGCTGCGATAGGATAATGAACCGTAAGCTTTCGAGAAATTGTTGGGCGAGTTGGAAACAGTATTTGGGGATTCCCAAGTATGAAAAGTTTGTAGATGAAGGAACTGCCTCGCTGTTAACGTACATGGCGTGTTGGAGGCATGATAATCCAACCAAAAAGTTTCCATTAGTGCGTCAATTGATAGTAATGATGACGAGTGCATCACGTCGAGCGATGACGCTGGAAACAGCATCGAGTGCCAAAATGTGGCATCAATGGCGAATGCGGGGGTGTAAAGGTAAAGACTTACACAGGTATTTGGCGATGTGCGGTTACAAGGTGTCGCTGCGGACTTTGTATAAGTGGGGCAATTTCAGTCAGCGAAGGCATTATTCAGTATCAGAGTTGCAAGAGTGGAAGGTAAAAGCTGCAAATCGGAGGTGCGCGTGATTCGACTATTGGATGGATTCAATAATGTTTTGTCCTTCACAATAAATTTTGTGTTGTGCGGAGAATATTGCAATTTTAACTAAGGATGGAGAAAAGGTATGGCAGCACGTAAAGGTGAATTGAGTGTACAAGGAACAGAAGCACAAACATCAATAGAGCCACAATCAAGAAAAATAACTAAGGGCAGGGAACAAAAGATAGTGCCAGTACCAAGTGCTTTTGCGCTGGTGATTGAGCAACTAGAAATAGCTTTTGACGAAGATTTGCGTTTAGCAATTTTTGAGCGATTAGTACGAGAGCAACAACAGATTGCTCAACAAGTAACAGAAGAAGAAAAGCTAACTAAAGCGCTAGAAATCGCTAGATTAGAAGCAATTGAACAGGCAAGAGAAAAAGGGAAAAAATCAGCCAGGGCAGAGATAGCACAAAGAAAAAGAGAAAAATTAGCAGTTGTCCAAAAACAGTTCATCGAAGTAGACCTCGAAAAACTGATTGATAGTTGTGACTATTTGCCTTATGAAACGATGAAACAAACGATAGATGGATTCGCAGCCCAAGTAGGTGTGAAATTGGAGTGGAGAGAATTAGATGATGGACAATTCGAGTGCAACGCCACTGTCGCCTGAAATACAAGAGTTTATCGACACAGTAAATCAGGGAAAGGGGTTTAATGCGGTAACTGAAATCATCAGCGAGGAAGTACAACGTCAACTCGAATCGCACTTACTGAATTTTCAGAATGCGATCGCCCAGTCAAACTTAGCAGCAATTGAGGTGATGGCAGAAGAATTGCAGAAAATAAAACAGGAATCTGCAACGTTAAGCGGGGTGATGGAAAGATTAACCGCCGCCGTCGCTCCCGACCTCCCAACGACCGAGGATGAAGTTGTGAGTTTTCAGCAAGCGATTAATAATCTGGAGCAATATGGGGCAATTATTCCCTCGAAAGCAGATATTGTAGCGGCTCAATTTCGACTCAAAAACCAACGGGCTTGGTCATTGGTGTGGCAAGCTGTAGCCAAACTGTTGATCAAGAAAGTAGAAAAAGCATTTGCACGTAAAGACAAGAAATCTGATCCACTAGAAGAAAAATTCAAACAACTGGAGGACGAATTTTGAAAACAGCGTATTTTCACCGAGCGTACTGGTGCTATGAGAATAATTTAGGAATTGCCAAAATTCATCATGAACCACTGGGGATTTTGGCAATATTGTTTGAAAATGGCGTTCCTGTGGTCAATGTAAATTTCCTCAAAAAAGACGAATTTTCGTACTACTGGCAGAAGTATAAAAAACAAGGAATCACGTTACATCTAGGAATGAAAGTGGGGATTGATACTGAATTAACCAGGGTAATTGAGAAAGAGAATATTTTCAAATTTCCTGAGATTAATTTAGAAGTCAAGTTAGAAAATAATGTCCGTTATTTTCGTTCACTAGATGGCGAATGGACAGAATTTGATGATGATGTGTTTGTCGAATATAAACCCTGTGATTCACTAATAGACGTGAGGTAATCATGGTCAGAGGATCTAAGCCAGAAGCCCCAAAGGATGGCGCATTAAACCTGTCTGATTTAGGTGGAGATGTCAGTAAAGCAATAGTATTTCCAGATTCCCACTTTGGTCTAGAGTCAGCAGTATGGGGAAATGCCCAACGCATTGCTGATATGCTGCCTGTGGATGTGAAAGTCTTTGGTGATTTGACAGAAGAAGATATTGCTGATGCGTTAGACAAAGCCAAAGGCGCAGAATTTCAGTCAAAAAAATGGACGGAATACTCCTCAACTATTAGTCGCTACCTCAAAGCTTTGTACAAAGTACGTGAGAAGCAAGCTGAAGTCAGTGAGAATGTTGCCGAAGCCAGAGTACAACACGCTGAATTAGAGAAGAACTTAGGGACATCTTTAGCTAATTTAGAGTCGAAATTCAGACAAATTGTAGGTGGTTCACGTTCAGCGATCGCCGGAGTACAAGATGACCTGACTATTAGTTTAGGTAAAATTGCTGACCAGCATTCTGAGTCTAAAGCCAAGAAACAACAGAAGCTACAAACTGAAAAAGCTCAAAAAGAACCGACTCCATACGAAGAACAAACCAGCAATTTGGTGACTAGATTCCAAGAACTCAGGAATGCTCGATATTCAGGTACTCCGGGAATTACACAACGAATTAGGCAGGGGGCAGGGAGCAGGGGGCGGGGAGAATAAGAATAGAAATAAATGAGTAGTTTTTGGTATAAAAAATGAAAAAAGAACCCATTAAAAGTCATGAAGATTTGGAAGCATACAAAATGGCATTTGATACAGCTATGAAAATATTTGAACTTTCAAAAAAATTTCCCGTTGAAGAGCGTTATTCCTTAACTGATCAGATTCGTAGATCATCTCGTTCTGTATGCGCTAACCTAGCTGAAGCATGGAGAAAGCGTCGCTACGAAGCTGCTTTTATCGCTAAGTTAAATGATAGCGAAGCTGAGGCAGCAGAAACTCAAACTTGGATAAAGTTTGCAGTTAAATGCGGTTATCTAGATGTAGAGAAAGGTAGAGAATTTTATGGAGCTTACAATCAAATTTTAGGCATTCTTGTCACCATAATTAATAACCCTTCACCTTGGATTATAAAACGTTAATTTCTTCTCCCTGCTCCCTGCTCCCTGCTCCCTGCTCCCTGCTCCTTATTCTTCTTTAAATATGTCCCAGATTTGTAGATTACTAATTTGGATATGCGGGTTTGTCATAGCCAGTGCGATCGCACAATTGATCAGCTTATTACCGTGGTCAGCACTGGTGATTGGAGTTGCTGCCACTATCACTTACTCTCAAGGTAAAAGTAGTAGAGATATGCTGCTACAGGTAATTGCCACTGGTTTAGCATTTGGGTGGTTAAAATGTTACTTCCTTGGATGAAAATTGGGGCAAGTGGGGTAGTGGCGGTAATCCTAACACTATCCTCTGACCCCAAAGAATTGAAACTATTTATACCTGCAAATTTAATAGCGGTCGCACTCTCCGGTTATGCAGGTGTGGAACTACGAAAACTACAAAGACATTACGAAGACCAAGAGCGACAAGAAGATATGCTGGCCGCCTTAAAAGATACTCAGGCGGAGGAGCAACTGCAATATCTAACTAGTGCTGCCGAAAGAAAACGGTTGTACGAGGAATCGGACAAAGAAACTGAACGGCAACTGAAACTATTACAACAGACAGCACCCTTGTTCAATGAGGTATTGGCAGTTACAGGACAAAGTGGGGCAGTCAATCGCATGGCGTTAGGCATGATCCAAAATGGTGAAGGATTGGGAAATGTGCTACTGGCCACCTCAGAAGCAGAAATGCAGCTAGAGCAAGCAAAAGTGCAAGCCCAAATTCATCAACGCCAGTTGGAATTGCAAACCCAACAAACACAACGGGTACTCAAAGATGCTCATGCTGAAATCGTAACGGTGGCTACTCCTGGTACAGCAGTATCTACTGAGCCATCACCATCACCAAAAATGGAAGGCTTGAAAAAAGCAGCCAAGGTAGTTGGACTAGAAACCCAATGCTTAAGAGTTGATAAAGCACCCAGCTACGAGAGGTTAATATTCTCGGTAAGAACAATACTGTAGCCAAATTACGAGGGTTCAATGGCTGTAGAAGCATTGTGAATA
>NZ_CAWUDM010000162.1:0-9937 GCF_963920855.1 Nostoc sp. CCY0012
CAGGCTCTATCCCTTATTAAACAAGCTGTTTAGCCTTCTTGTCACCCGTTAAGCAAAGATTTAGACCCCGGGTTAGTTTTTGATGCAATTAGTGGGATTATGCTTTACACACTAATTTTTCCACCCAAAACTGAATCGTGGGAAATATACATTCGTCGTGCCTTAAGTCTTTTACTTAGTAAATAGCCTAAAAATTTCCTATAAATCCTGGCAATTCCAGCTTAGTTAAGGCTTTTGCCTTATTCGTTCACGATGATACATGGAAACTGCTCTTTAGAATACTGTTCCCCAAAACTAAAAACTATATATTTAACGCATCTAGCACAGTAGGAAACGCCGAGGTAGAGACTAGATAAAAAGTAAAAGGTAAATTTACTTCTTGAATTTTGCTGTCTTGGTATCCTTGAGACAAAAAAATTTTGCTAGCTCTACCTTTGTGTTTCTATTTCTCCTTGCTCCGGCGCAGCCAGCTAACAACAGTTGCGACGGAGTTTTGTTTTATTCATATTGGCTAGGTGTTGGATACCTCCTTTGTATTTAAGTAAACGTGAGTTCGAAGGAACTAAAAAATGGCAGGAGGTAGAGCAGGCAAATCTTTTGGGTAAATATCAATCGACGGTTTTTTAGGCAAATAGGTGTAAGCAGCTAAACCAGCCATCAAGTTAACCAAAAAGTTAAATGGACTACGATGCCGAGAGTGTTCGATTTGACATATATTTTTCAGATGGTCATTGACGGACTCAATCACAGCACGCTTGCGTAACAGAATTTTATCAATCAGTTTTACCAAGCGATTTTTCATTTTCTTTTTAGATTTTGTGACTAATTGCAATCCTCGCTCATATAACTCCTCAAATAGTTTTTGAGAGATGTAACCTCTGTCACCAAAGAGTTGAGCCAGTGCGTTGGGCGGCTCTGCCGACTTGTTCGCGGAGCGTCTCGAAGAGAAGCAACTGGCGTTGCCAATTAAGTCTTTAGTCATATCTGGGACTGGTTTTCGGTCATCCACATTTGCTGGAGTTAATGAAAATGCGACTAATTCTCCACAATCATTAATAATCAAATGCAGTTTAAATCCGAAGTGCCACCCCACAGAATTTTTGCCCCATTTGACTAAACCTTTAAATACTTTGTGAGAATGCGCTCGACAGTTATGACAAACATTTATCGGTGTGGAATCAATAAAACTAATCCCAGTAATTTCTCCTGTGCGTGTATGTAAAAAGCAACATAAAAGCATTAAGCACCAAGGCATCAATTCCACAAACCTTGTGTAGCTCACCAAATTCGGAAATGCTTCACGCCAACCTGGTAAGACGTGCAGTGTATAAAATTCTTTGAACGTCTTATATCCACTGCCATGAAAGGCTATGACTATTGTCATCACTTCTGATAAATGCATCCTCGATTTGCTACGCTTTTCTCCCATTGTTGATGGCAATTGTGGTACCTGCCGCCAGAGGTTTGACCATTGGTGACAAAAATCATCTACGTCGCAGAAAATTTGCGTGATATCGAGGCGAAATACAATGGTGGACATAGCCGAAACCTGGATTTTTCTTAGATATTTTTAGTTTCGGCATTTTTTTGTCACTTTTTTACCGCTTCTCAATTAATCGTAGTAATTCCCTCCCCCACTGTGCGCTCTGGCGAACTGACAAAAGCCCTCCGGGCATCCAAGAAACAACGCTGGCGCTATCGCCTGTTTCTGCCTCGTTCAGCAAATTCATATACAACAAGCCTTTTGCGTTTTCCTATCCGTCGAACTCACGTTATTTTAAGTTTGTAGTGAGGTGAGGACTTTAGTCCTCTCTGCGAGACGCTCCGCAGTAAGCGCAGCTATGCCCGCAGGGCTTGACAAGATAAGGGCTAAAGCCCTTACTACAAGCAAAAAATGTTTATTTTTTATGACACTTGCGTAAGTCCTGATATCTTCAAACTCTAACTCAAGTAGTATATTCACACTCTTGATTATTCACCAATTTAAATAGCAAGTTCGTCCGATCGCCAGAGGACATAATATCTATACTCTGGCAATATTAAACAATGCAAGATATTCAAATCAACACTTTAAAAGGCATTGTAATCCGCAATTCAAGACATATGAAATCTATTTTTCTCACAGCCGCAGCATTATTTAGTACGTTATCTCTAGCGGCTCCTGTTTCTGCCACAACTGAAAAAATAAATCCCGTCCAGCATTTGCTAGAAACTAGAGAATGTTATGGTTGTGATTTAACAAATGCAAATCTTCAAGGCGCTCACTTAATAGGCGTTGACTTGAGAAAAGCTAATTTACAGGGTGCAAATTTAGAAGAAGCCAACTTAGAAGGCGCAGATTTAACTGGTGCTAATTTGAGATCTGCTGACCTTACAGGTGCTTTTGCTAATGGTACTACATTTGATAACGCTAATTTGACTAATGCCGACTTAAGCGATGCTAACTTATACAATGCTCAAGTCGATAGTGCAGTAATGATTGGTACTGATATCAGCGGGGCTGATGGTTTTGATATCAATCTGGGTATAGGCGGTGAAGAATAGGAGTTAAGAGTTAACAACTAACTCCTAACTCCTGGCCTACTCGACGGCGTAAATCAAGCCACTCTTCTAGATCAGTGAATAGCCTATCCTATAAGTCTTTTGAATTTTGACTCCACGACGGTACTAGTCACCAGTAATTGATAGTTCATCAACCCAGATTTTAGGGCAAACTCCACCAGGAGTAAGTTCTACTTCTTTCTCCACATAAACAATGGACTTTAGGAGTTCCAAGAAATCGCCAGCCACAGTTGCTGATTCAATGCTCGTTTTTTCACCTTTGTTTACCAACCAACCATCAAAAGGTAGAGAAAACGAACCTTGTAAAGATTTCACTCCGGCATGGAGAGCTTGTAAATCATCAATTAAAATTACGTTTTCCGCAGTGTCTAGACTTAACTCCTGCTCAGGAAATGTCGCTGCGAAAACATGATAAAAGTTAGGACTGACGCTGACCTTAGCACCAATACTTGCATTACCCGTTGGTTGAGTATTCATGCGTTTAGCAGTTCCAGCGCTGTGGAGAAATGCTTTTAAAACGCCATTTTCAATGAGTGAAATCTGACGAGTCGGAGTTCCTTCCCCATCAAAGCTTTCAGCACCAAAGTTAGCTGGGTGTAAAGCATCATCATAAACTGAAAGTAGCGGCGAAGCAATTTGCTTACCTAAATCATCAGGGTTAGAGAGGCTTTGCTTATCCAAAATACTTTGAGCATTAAATAAGTTGGAAAAAGCACCCAACAAACTTAAAAATGCATCAGGAGAGAAAATAACGCGGTATTTACCAGACTTGATTTTTTCATAATTCAAGTGACTAATGGTTTTCTCTGCGGTTTCTTTGATGCAACCATTAATATCTAAATTATTTACGCTCCTATTGATTCTAAAAGCGCTACCACTGCGAGGTTTTTTACCTTCTTCCTCGGTTTTGCTATAAAGATAAATTGATGCCAAAGAATGAGATTCATTTCTAGTAGCACCATCACTATTCAGGTAGAACCTGTCAATATCCCTTTGCGATAAACCATTATAAGGCACACCCTTAATAGCTTGATGAGTTGCCAGCAGTTCTTTTTCAGCTACAAGGAGGCTATTGATTAATTCAGCAACAGGTGCTTGGGGTGCTTTGTCTTGAGATGGATGAGAAATAGGAGCAGTAGACTCTGGACTAAAATCAGGGACATTTTCTTTGACACCGAAAAAACTTGCTTCGTAGGCAGTTTTTAAAGCTAATTCTAGCCCTTTGGGATCTACATCGGTGGTGCTAGTAACACCCATTGTATTCTCTTCATTCCAAACCCGAACAGTCACCCCAGAGCGATTTGAAGATTTTACTTGTTTTGGCTCACCTTGATCTACTTGGACGCTAGTTTCATCTATTGTGGCGCCATAAATGTCAAATTTTTTGATACCAAGTTTACTAGCATTTTCCTTGGCATTATTGGCAATTTCTGTGATATTTGGCATAGTCACTTTTGGATTCTAGATTTTGGATTCTGAATTTTAATTAAGTAGAAGGTTTAAATTAAAGGTAGGATGGGTTAGCGTAGCGTAACCCATGCTGTCCAAGGGTTTGATGCCTGATTGAGAGAATTACAAATCTGACAAACAATTACGCCTTCCTACTTAATTACATAAGCGAAGTTAAATTTTAGAGTTGAAGATTTGGGGATTTTTCTCTAAAATTCTTATCTTCCACCCACAGTAATAGAATCAACTTTAATGTGAGGTTGTCCTACTGTGGTGTAGATACTGCCACTGACTGAACCGCAGAACCCTGGTGCTAGTTCCAAATCTTGAGAACACATGGAAATCTTATTCATGATTTCCTTAGCTTCACCAATGAGAATTGAGCCTTTTAAGGGTTTAGTGATTTTGCCATTTTCAATCAAATAAGCTTCATCTACACCAAAGTTAAATTGACCTGTAGCCCCAACGCTACCGCCACCCATTTTTTTACAGTAAATACCTTTGTCAACTGAGTTAAATAAATCTTCTGTGGTGTATTCGCCGGGAGCAATATAAGTATTCCGCATCCGGCTAGCTGCGGCAAAAGTATAATTTTGACGGCGGCCACTGCCGGTTCTGGGGTGTCCCGTGCGGGAAGACCCGGTTCTGTCTGCTAAGAAGTTTTTGAGAACACCTTTTTCAATTAACAAAGTTCTTTGAGCAGGCATTCCTTCGTCGTCCATGTCAATTGTGCCGAAGGCATTTTCTGCCCGACCTTCATCCCAAGCTGTGAGGCTTTCGTGAGCAATTTTTTCACCTTTTTTGTCGGCAAAGGGAGTAGTTTTGCGTTCAATTTGCGTGGTTTCTAATAGGTGTCCGCAAGCTTCGTGGAAAATTACCCCACCAAAGTGATTGGCCATAATAATGGGGTAAGTGCCTGATTCTACATAATCTGCATACAGCATTTTTCCGGCAGATTCTGCTATGTGTTCCGCAGCTTGTTGATAGTCCCACGTTCTTAGAAAGTTAGGATCACTGGTGTTACCAGCGCGATCGCCAATGGAGGTACGATTAGCACCGTCAGCACACAACAAGTTAAATCCTACCGATTGGGTGAGGCGAATGTCACGGGCAAAAGTGCCATCACTGGAGGCAACTAAGACTTCTTGCCAATCCCGGAAATAGGAAGCCCGGCGTGATTGTACATGGTTGGCCTTGCGTTGAAGTTGAGCCGTTCCATCTAGGAGGACTTCTCCCATTTCGCGGATGGAACTACACACAGGTAGCCAGCCATCTTTGCCTCTTTTGGTGGCGTAGTCTCTGAGTAATTCTAGGTTGATTTCGGGGATGAAAGCATTATTAACAGGTAGTTCTAGTCCGAGAATAGAAAGCCCTTTTTCTAAGGCTGCTTTCAAGCCAGAAAACGAAAGGTCGTTGGTGCTGACATAGCAGTCGCCTTTGCCGCGAAATACTCTAACTCCGGCACCTGTAGCTAAACTGGGTGAAATACTGGTAATAGCGTCTTCTTCGGCAAGACAACTAATGTAGTTGCGACGTTCTAAAAATAATTCAATGAAGTCAGCGCCCGCGGCGCGGCCTAATCCTAGGAGGGTAGCCAAAGGGGCTTCCCAGGTTTCATCGAATCGCTCTGGTGTGGAGGAGTATTGTAGGGTAGGGATTTGGTTCGAGAGAAGTAGCGTACTTGTAAGCATGGATAGCCTCGTCTGCTGGCGTTATCAGAGATTTGACTGAAAAATCCTGGTTTGTTAACTCTAGCAAAATTCTGGGAGATGGGGAGGTGGATACATGGGGCTACCGTGTACACACATCTCTGTACTGGGTGCAAAATTTGGGTTGATCCCCCTAAATCCACGCCACTTGCTACAAGTCGGGAAACCGCAAGGGCGCAGTGGCTCCCCAACCTACACCTAAATTGATAGTCTTGAAGAATAAAGTTTTGAGATTTTTCTCTGACAATAGTGTTCAAGAGGGTTAATGTCCAAATAGACAATCCCCTAAAAGTTATAAGTTAGGTTGACAGTATTTTCATAACTTGTATACCTATTTATATAGGTTAATGATTGATTTGTTTGTTATTTAAATTTTGTATATAAAAATCCTAAATGAATCACAAATAACCAGATATCGGATTTATTGAAACAGTCGAAAATCTGAGCATTTCGCTATGGGAAAATCAAATAAAATTGCTACAAGTATTTACAGCAAATGAATTAATATTCCAAATTTGATGATATAAGCTTGCAAGATATTCTACAATCTTAAAAGAAGCAAAATTTATATTCATTCTGGATTTTTGAATTTTCTTTAGCTTCTACCTTTCTATTATCTACTGTGTTCCCAACCGGAAAAGTTAGGATTAGTCATGTGATAATGACATAAAAAGAAGGTTGACTTGATCAGCTTTTGTTACTTCTATATAGTTTCCAATAGTTCTAACCAAATTTGATTATGAATTTCTCGTCAGCACGATTACATTTTTATCAGGAGATTCAGCAGCCTGACGAGCATATCGACTTAGCAAAGGCAGCTTTGTATATTGCACAGGAAGAATATCCTGATCTCGATATTGAGGAATATCTGAATGCCCTGGACACAATGGCAGGTGAGGTTAAAGAATGCTTACCTGACTCACGATATCCTCTGCGCCTAATTCAAACTCTCAATCAATATCTCTACATTGATTTGGGATTTGCTGGTAACCAAACTGACTACTATGATCCATGTAATAGTTTTCTAAATGATGTCATTGACAGACGTATGGGGATTCCTATTACTTTGGCGCTGGTTTATTTGGAAATTGCCCGCAGGATTGACTTTCCTATGGTGGGTGTGGGGATGCCAGGACATTTTTTGATCCGCCCAGATATTCCCGATATGGAAATTTTTGTTGATGCCTTTAATCGTGGTGAGGTGATGTTTGCACAAGATTGTGTAGACCAATTAACGCAAATGTTTCAGCAACCTGTGAGTTTACAACCAGAGTTTTTAGCCCCGGTAACTAATCGGCAATTTTTGAAACGGATGCTGACTAATTTGAAATATATTTACCTGAAACAGCAAAAATTAGCTAAAACTCTGGCTGCGGTTGAACGCATTGTGGTGCTTTCTCCTGGGGAGATTTTAGAAGTGCGCGATCGCGGGTTGCTATACTATCAACTTGGCCAATATCCCCAAGCGGCTGAAGACTTGCAACTGTATCTGGAAAAGGTTCCTGACGCTGAGGATGCAGTTGTGATTCGGCGGTTACTCACTGAGATGGGGGGATAGGCAGGAGGCAGGGAGCAGGGGGAAGACAACAAATATTGTTTGAGTAAATTGGATAATTTATTCTTTGGAAGTCTCTAAGAAATTAAATCCCAAATCTAAAGTTGTTCAGCGACTCGTTTGAGGCGGCGGAGTTGGGCTTGCATATCTTCTTGAGTCCAAGAGGCGGCAAAATTCTTGAATCCCCAACTGATGAGGGGATTGGCAATATCGAACTCGAAGCGGTTGAGTAAGAGTGTTCCTTGTTCTAATGGCTGACATTCCCAGCGATCGCGCCCTTGGAAAAATCCCTGAAATTCCCAAATAACTAACCCTGGCTGTCTTTCTACGACGGTGCTGTTCAGGGTGGGTTTAAGTAAGGGAATTTGAATCACAAAGCGACTTTGGCTACCAACTTCAGTACTCCAGGCTTCACCCACAGGTTCGCAACATAAGGCGGGGTTAAGCCAGCGGTGCATGAGTGCTAAATCAGTAATGCAGCGTTCTACCACTGTCGCTGTGGCATTAATTTTTATTGATTGTTCAAAAGCTTGTGACATTCCACATTCTTGATGCTGTTGCTGAATTTACAGTAACGCAAAATCTCAACTGTAGTCTAAAAAACATTGTATAGAATAATACTAAAAAATTAGAAAATATTTATTTTTAGTGTGATTTATTGATAAAACAAGAAAATAATTGACAAAGTAAAAAAAATATCTCTAATATCAACTGCTGATATTCAGCTAACTGCCAATTTACTGGTAAATTGTTAGGAAAAACATGAGTGAACTTACTGGGGTGCCGGATTATTTCATATCCATCTTACCCTAAGTACAACTGTAGTTTTTAGCACACATATAACCTTAAATACGGAAAACCATGAACACAACTTGGCAAGGTGTAACCCAGTTGATAGACATTGGTTTGTCGATGAGGGTACAGCATTTTTTCGCACAATTTCCCATCTCGCCACTAGATCAACAAAGAGTTAATACAGGTGTCGCTGGAGTCCAAGGAATTGTTGCACAATTGATTGCGTTTGTTCCCCGGTTATTGGGGGCAGCGGCATTGTTGCTGATTGGTTGGCTAATTGCCGCGATCGCAGCAGCCATAACACGCAGTATTCTCAATCGTACTGATTTAGATAACCGAATTGCCGCAGGCATCACTGGTCGTCAGGATGTTCCCAACGTTGAGAAATTCATCTCCGGCTTAATCTTTTGGGGTATTATCCTCCTGACGGTTGTAGCTGTTTTACAAACTCTGGAACTAGAGGTAGTCTCTCGACCACTAAATAATTTTCTTGACCAAGTTATTGGCTTTTTGCCGAAATTGATTGGTGCAGGTATTCTTTTGGTAGTCGCTTGGTTATTAGCAACGATTGTCAAAATTATTACGGTACGAGGATTACAAGCGTTAAGGCTCGATGAGCGGTTGAATCAAGAAACCCAAGATGATACAACCAACCTCAACCAAGTATCTTTGAGTGAGACTATTGGTAATGCTCTGTATTGGTTTATTTTCTTACTGTTTCTTGTCCCCGTCTTAGATACTTTGGCTCTCAGACAAGCTCTACTGCCAGTACAAGCCGTAATTACCGAAATTTTGTCAATTCTGCCCAATATTATAGGGGCAGGGTTAATTGCTGCTATCGGCTGGTTTGTTGCTAATGTCGTGCGGCGGATTGTCACCAACTTGCTAGCAAGCACTGGTATCAATCACTTAGGCAGTCGCATGGGACTTTCCTCAGGGGTAGGAACGCAATCTTTATCGAGCATTATCGGTACCATTGTCTATGTTTTGATTTTGATTCCTGTAGCGATCGCCGCACTCAATGCTTTGAGAATTGATGCAATTTCAGTGCCAGCGATCGCCATGTTACAGCTGGTTCTCAATACCTTACCTGCCATCTTTACCGCTGTAGCAATTTTACTCGTTTCCTTTTTCGTCGGGAAGTTTATAGCCGATCTAGTTACGAGTATTTTGACTAGTTTAGGCTTTAACAACATTTTCACAGTTCTCGGTTTACCATCACTGACTAGGGCCACTGCGGTTTCCCCCGAAGAACAAGCAGCATCACCCAGATCGGCAGTCCGCACCCCATCAGAATTTGCAGGTGTAATTGTTCTAGTTGGGATCATGCTGTTTGCCACAGTAGCAGCAGTGAATATCCTCAATATTGTTGCCTTGACAGCATTGGTAACTGGCATTTTAATCATCCTGGGGCGAATTTTGGCAGGATTGATTGTCTTTGCCATTGGTTTGTTTTTAGCAAATTTAGCGTTTCACCTCATTTCCAGTTCCGGCGACCGCCAAGCCAGAATTTTGGGACAGGTAGCGCGGATTGCCATCATCACCTTAGTTTCCGCAATGGCGTTGCAACAGATTGGTGTTGCTAGTGACATTGTAAATTTGGCCTTTGGTCTGTTACTAGGTGCGATCGCTGTTGCTATTGCTCTATCATTTGGTCTTGGTAGCCGCGATATTGCCCGTGAACAAGTTCAAAATTGGCTGGATTCGTTTAAAAGAGGCGCTTAGGCTAGAGAATAGATATTAAAGCGTGTTTCCCACCCCATAGAGACTACACAAATCAAGTCGTGATTAACCGGCTCAATGTGCAGACGCACTGATTATGTGTTGATGAATCCTTCCCCCCTTCCCCCTTCCCCCTTCCCCCCTG
>NZ_CAWUDM010000163.1:0-9888 GCF_963920855.1 Nostoc sp. CCY0012
TCAGTCAGACTCCTGGTATACAAGCGGTTCAAGACTTTTCTGCACCACTAAGCTCGCCCACTCATGGCTAACATTGCCGTGATGATCTGGCTCAACTGCCGTATCGTCGTGACTTTTATTTCTGGTAGTAGGCATTGCAGCAGTGCTAGTATGTCAAACATGGGCTGTGTGTGGATTTCGAGTTGTTGTTTTGGAAGACTATAACTCTACTACATCAGCCCTTTTTTTTATACTCTTTTTTTGGCTACAGTATTGCAGAGATAACGTATTTAAACCTAGCATCTATCAAGACAGTCAAAGTTTACGGAAAACAAATCAAAACTTTTGATCCAGCTTGGAATTATAAATTTTATCTACGGTCAGAGCAGATACCAGATTTTTTAAAATCCAGCAAATCTAGAAATAATAAAAATTCATCTATTTCTAAGCTACAGATGCCTATGGATAAAGTATCTCAAGCTGAATTTGAAGATGCTTTAGAAAAATGCTCACAAACAGCTAATTTTGCTTATGATATCAGTCTAGAGTATGTAAATAAAATGGAAATAATTATCAAAAATTTGAACTATGATATCAGACAAGGCAGTAGTCATCTATTAAGTAAAAAAGGGGCTAATAAATTTGAATTCGCTGGTATATTAAACGAGATAAAGTTAAATATTCAAGAACTATCTCAAGAAAGTTTTGAAGATTTAGTTAGTTCTTTAGATACAAAAAGAAAATATCTAAAAAACTTTACAGTAGCTCTATTTGGTAGAACTAAAGCAGGTAAAAGCACATTACGAGAAACACTGACTCGCGGTAATGGTAGCACAATTGGTAAAGGCTCACAGCGCACAACCAGAGATGTTAAAGAATATAGCTGGCAAGGTTTACGCTTACTTGATACACCTGGAATTGAGGCTTATAAAGGTGATGATGATACAAAACAAGCTAATGATGTAATTGATCAATCTGATATGGTTATATTTTTAACGAGTGATGATTCTGTACAACCTGGAGAATTTGAAGCAATGGCACAGTTGCAGCAAATTAGTAAATACTTTGCTGTAATTCTCAATGTCAAACATGATATTTCTAATGGGTTAGAAGATTTAGAAATGTTTATTGATATACCAGAAATGATATTTGATGAAGAGAGGTTATCACAACATCAGCATCATATTCAAAAACACGTTAAAGATTCTTTGAATTTAGATATTGTAGATATAACTTGTATTCATGCTCAAGCAGGTTTTTTAAGTACCAAAGAAGAATATCAAGAGTATAGCAGTCAACTTTGGCAATTGAGTAAAATAGAAAAACTATACTCCTTAATTACATATCAAATTTATGCAAATGGTCAAAATTTGAGGTTATCAACCTTCTCTGATAGCTTAATTAAATTTATATCAGAAATTTATCAAAAATTATGTTTTTCCCAGGAAGAATTACAGAAACAACGAAACTTAATGGGAGAACAAAAGCAAAAACTCGGAAAGATATTTGATGAAATCAGAGCAGAAAGTAATCTTAAAATAAAGTTTCACTGTGAATCTTTATATAATCAAATAGAAAAACAAATTGGTACTTTTGTTGATAAATATGCAGAAACTGATATTGAAGCCAGACAGAAAGAATGGCAGAGAATAGTGAATCAAAAACATATTGAAGCCATGATGAAAGGTGTCATAAACGAAATATTTTTAGATTCAAAGGAAAAACTAAAGGAGTTTGAACAAGAATATGAATATGATGCTAATAACATCAAGATTGACCTAGAAAACTTGAACATTCGTGATATTCGTCAGGATGATACAGGAAAGTGGATAAAACGTGCTGGTGTAGCTATTGGTGCTGTTGGTGCAGTGGGTGCATTCGCTACAAATTGGTGGAATCCCATAGGTTGGGCTGTTGCAGGAGTATTAGTTACTACAGTTGCTAATATTGCAGGTGACTGGAAAAGTAGAGAGGATGATAAAAATTACAAACAGGATATTGAAAAAGAAAAATATTCTTTGAGAAAACAGGTTAATGAAAATCAAAAAGCAACTATAAAATCTTATCAGGATTGGTTTGAGGCAACTATAAAGCAATACCAAAATCAAAGTGTTGGTCAGGTTGATTTATATATCAAAGGTTTATTTGCAATAATTCAAGATTTAGATCATGCTATTGCTGAAATAAGAAAAATTAAGCAAGAAATTGAAAGCGATTTTTCCAACTCTAAATAATTAGCACAGGAGACTTAAAAGATGTTGAAGTTTACATTTAATGAAGCATCAAAGAAAGTTAATCAACTTTGCCAAGAGACAATAGATATTCTTGCAAATCGCACAGAGGATGAGATTAAAACATTAGTTGATGATTTTGAAAGGTTTTGGCAAGGGGAATATAAGCAAAAAAACAAACTATCTATTGCTTTTATTGGACAGTACAATGCTGGTAAATCAACTCTAATTAAAGCTTTAACTGGAGATGCAAAAGTTAAAATTAGTGCCGAAATATGTACTAATAAAGTTACAGAATATGCTTGGCAAAATTTTTTAGTGCTAGACACACCAGGAATTTATGCAGGTAATATAGAACATGATGCAATTACACTAGAAAAAATCTCAAAATGTGATTTACTTGTATTTGTAGTTCCTAATGAGTTATTTAATCCGCAGGGAGCAGAATTCTTTCAAAAAGTAGCCAATCAAATGCAAAGAGTTGGTCAGATGGTGTTAGTAGTAAATAAAATGAGTCGTGAATCAGGTAGTCCTGAAAACTTGCTACCAACAATCATGCAAGTTATAGAACCATACCATCCCAATGATTTTTATACCTCTTTTATTGATGCTGATTCCTATCTCAAAGCTCAAGACCCTAAATATATAAAATACCAAACATCTTTACTTGCTAAATCAAATTTTGATAAGTTGCGTGATTCTCTGCAAAAGCTAATTGAAATCAATGAACTTTCAGCAAGGTTAGTTACTCCTCTACATCGCGCGGTTGATATGCTTGATCAAGCATTGCTTTTTTTCAGTCCAGGTGAGCGGATAACCCATAATTTATTAGAACTATTACGACGCAAGAAAGTTTTAATACAAGCATCTCAAACCAGAACTAGAAACGCTTATCGTTCTGAATTAAATAAACTTGAGCATGAAATTATCATGCTTAGTGAAAGGATATCCAGTAAAATTGATGGACACCACAAGGAGGAAGAAATAAAAGAAGACCTAGAAAAAGTCACACAAGAAATTACAGTTTTATCAGAAAATACTTGTAAAAACGTTCAATCTAGTTTAAAAAGTGAATTAGAAAATCTGGCATTTAAACTGCAAGAACTAGAAAAATCCTTACTATGTCGAACTTTAGCAGAAGAGTTAGAGATAGATTTAGTAGATGCTAAAAGAGTTAATCACCCGAATATAAGTCATAAAATAGGCAAGTCTATACTAGAACAACAAGGTGGTAAATTTTTCCAGGGAATTGGTAAGTTATCATCCAATGTATCGAGAAACATAGTTTATGATGTAGGTAAATTTATGGGTATTAAATTTAAACCTTGGGGGGCTTTTAAGACAGCTAAGTTTATTAGGGGTTTAGGTCCAGTATTTGCTGGGGGTGGGGTAATATTAGATATAGCTATGACAGTTAAAGAAGAACAAAAACAGGAAAAAAATCAGCGTAACTTACGTCAAGCTAGAGCGGACGTAAGAGAAGAGTTCAGAAACGTAGCTGAGGAAATGCGAAAAGAGTATGAGTTAAATATTGAAGAAGCTTTAATTTTTTACAATGAAGAATTAAATGATATTGAAGCTAAACAAAAAGACTTGAGTAATTTTGAGCAGTCGAAACTTGAGATATTAACTCAAATTGAGAATAAACGTCAGGAAATAAAGCAGGAGATCAAACTATTAATCAAGTAGTGCAATACCTGCGGTGGTCTGTGTCTACGCAGACTCTAATCATAGCGAGACTCTCAGCAATTCTTGCTTAATTGGGGTGGGGTTTTATTCAAGTCAAAATTGCTCCACCCATTAACCGTTCATAACGATATTTCAACTCGGCTTTCATTAATTGCCAACGTTCCAAAGTTGCATCCATTTCTATCACTTTTTCTGCTGCTTGCCGTGCTAATAATAAAACTTCTTCGTCGTCCACTAAACTGGCTAAAGTAAAATCCGGTACTCCTGATTGGCGAGTTCCCAATACTTCCCCAGGGCCACGAAAACGCATATCCATTTCTGATATAAAAAAGCCATCTTGGGATTGTTCCAATACCTTCAGCCGTTGTTGAGCATCAGCACTCTTAGAACTACTCATTAATAAACAGTAAGATTGAGCCGCACCACGACCAACACGTCCTCGCAATTGGTGTAGTTGGGATAAGCCAAATCTTTCAGCGTTTTCAATGAGCATTACAGTTGCATTAGGTACATCTACGCCCACTTCGACAACTGTGGTAGAAACCAAGATTTGCGTTTGATTATCACGAAATTTGGTAATTGCTTCATCTTTATCTGCGGAACTCATACGACCGTGCAGCAATCCCACTTGAAAGTCGGGAAAAATACTTTCTTGTAACTTTTGATGCTCCTCCACAGCCGATCGCAAGTCTAATTTTTCTGATTCTTCTACCAGTGGTAACACCACATAAACTTGTCTTCCTTGAGCAATTTCCCGGCGGATCAAGTCGTAAGCTTGACTACGTTGCTGACCTGATAACATAGTGGTTTGAATTTTTTGCCGTCCTGGTGGTAACTCATCAATTTGGCTGACATTCATATCACCATGTATTGTTAATGCCAATGTCCGGGGAATAGGGGTGGCTGTCATCGTTAATACATGGGGTTGTTCGCCTTTTTGCTGTAACAGCGCCCGTTGTTTGACACCAAAGCGATGCTGTTCATCAATTACTACCAAACCCAATTGCTGGAAGTTTACAGGGTCTTGAATTAAAGCATGAGTTCCTACCAATAAAGGTAATTCACCAGTACTTAACTGAGAATGTATTTCTCGCCGTTTAGCTGTTTTGGTAGAACCTGTAAGTAATTCTACGGGTAAATGCAACAAGTTAAACCAGCTAACTAACTTACGGTAATGCTGTTCTGCCAATACTTCCGTAGGAGCCATCAATGCTGCTTGGTAGCCTGATTGAATGGCAGCCAGGATAGCAATTATGGCCACTACAGTTTTACCCGAACCCACATCGCCCTGTACCAAACGATTCATGGGCGTGGATTTTTGTAAGTCATTGAGGATATCATTGAGCACTCGTTGCTGTGCGCCTGTGAGTTGAAACGGCAAAATTTCGTTGGAGAATTTTTCGATTAGCTGACCTTTTGGGGCCAGAATTGCACTGGTTTGAATTTGTCTGGCTTGCTGTTGACGTTGCAATAAACCAAGTTGCAGGTAAAAAAATTCATCAAAAACTAGACGACGACGGGCAACTTGTAAGGTAGCGCTATCATCAGGAAAGTGAATGTTAGCGATCGCATCCTTTAATTCCAGCAAATTATACTTTTCCCGTAAACCTCTGGGTAAGGGATCTTTCAGGTGAATTGCCGCTGGCAAAACCGCAGTTACGGCTTGTCTCACCATATTAGCCATGACACCCTCAGTCAAAGTATAAATTGGCACTACACGACCAATAGTCAGCGAATCAATGGTATCGCCTGGATGTGCTAACACTTCTATTTCTGGATTATCCAACGTCAAGCCATATTTACTGGCTTTAACCAATCCACAAGCTGCCAAAACACTACCCACTGGATAGCGGCGTTTAAAACTTTCTTGCCAAGCGCGACTCGTAAAACGCGCCCCAGCAGAAAAGCGACTAATTTTAATTTGACCTGTATTATCTTTGAGGATTAATTCTAAGATCGATAATTTCTGATTCTTGGGGCTAGTAAAACAGTTACAACGCTTCACACTAGCTACTATGGTCACTGTTTCACCCGCCTGCAACTCCCGGATATTCACTTGACGCGCATAGTCAATGTGATCGCGGGGATAGTAGAACAACAAGTCACGGACAGTATACAAATTTAAAGCTGCTAATTTGTCAGCCTTGCGGATGCCTATTTCTGGTAAATCGCTGAGTTTTTGGTCAATATTCGGAGCCAATCGCCGGCTCACTTCTGGGATAATTTTAGACGTGGGATTTTGAACTTTGGATTGATAAATTCTTCCCTGTTCCCCGACTCCTCGACTTTCTTGCTCTTGCGGTTCTTGCTGTAGTTGGTAGAGATACCTGCGCGTCGCCGCGACTAAATGCTGTCTTTCTTCCAGTTCCAAATGGGGATAATTAGCAAATTGCACCGCTAGTTCTTGCCAACGGCGACGCTCAATTGAAGGCAAAGCTGTAGGAAATTTTCCAAAAGTCAAAGTGAAAAATTCACTGAAGCGGTATTGTCTGCCCATCAAGTCTGTAAAGCCTTTTTGGGCTTCTATTGCCAAGGCTTTGTGCAATCGTGTCCAATCTGGTTGGTCATTAGTCATTGGTCATGCAATTTTAGATTTTAGATTTTAAATTTTGGATTAAATTGCCCTCTAAAATAGCAAATCCAAAATCCAAAATTCCCTACTCCCCACTTTTTAATTTATTCAAACCAACTGGCACGCCATGCAGCTTCAGCTTCAGCAACTGAGCGTTCACGTTGCTTTTTGCGATACTCTCGTCCTAGTTTATTTAGTTGAACTAAGATGTTGCGAATTTGCCTGCGGCTAGATGCGAGTTTGGTATCAGCAAATTCAATTTCCCCTAATCGCAGGTTAATAGCCATAATCCGTGTCAATCCAGATTCTTCGGCATTTTGTTCATTTTCAATTTCCACTACCAAGTTTAAGAGATTGGGTGGCCCTGGCATCACCTCGGCAGATGCTTCTGAGACAGCCGCCGCTGCCTCTAAAATGGGTTTTGGTAATTTTTTAGGTAAAACATGAGCTTTTTGTAACAAAAGATTAGCATCGTGGGAGACATTTTTTAGCGCCTGTTGCACTAAATTTTCTAGGTTCTGTTGCCATTTTGCTAGTTCCATCGGGTTAGAAGCATCAGGAGTGAAATTCTTCAGAGGTACATTGATTACAGGTAAGGCAGATGATTCAGCTAAAAAATATGCGACTATTTTATCCGCTTCACCTAGCTCATCTTCCCCCCTGGAGGAAGCCCCTATGTCGTTTTCGTTGACATCCTCTTCATCCTCATCGTCTCCCACACTGGAGTAAATGCCTATCTCGTCTACATCTTCCTCATCCCCCTCATCCAGCACCTCCTCCTCATTTTCCCCATCTTCCTCATCTTCCTCATCCGACTCACCCTGAATAAAAGTAAGTAATAATTCAGATGTTTGTCCGCCCAAATTGCGAATAGCCTGTTGCAATTGTTGCCGTTGATTCAACGACAAGCTCAAAAACTTTTCCGGATACCCTTGAGTACAAAGATGGTAACTGGCTAGAATCAACTGTTTCCGCAACGCTTGCCCCAAGATAGTTAAATAACTAGTATAAGCATTGTGGAGTTCTGAGGCGATCGCCCGGATCGCTTCTTGCAAAACTGCAATATCCCGCTCAATTAGCTCAATTGCTCTGGCCATATCTTCTCTTTTTAACTGTCCATCTGAAGCTGATTATGGTACAAATGTACGCAATTATTTTAAAACAATTCTCTATAACTTTTCAGCTATAACGCTGCTTATTTATAGTTGCTAATTTCTGCCAATCGCACTAATAGCAAAAGTCCATAACTAATAAAACACAGGCCAGCTAATTTTGACTGACCTGTGATGGTAGAAGTGATGAGTTACCAAACCAACTGTGCTATAACTCTTAACTTCTCAATGAAGTTACTTGCTGCCCATTTGTGCTGCAACTTCTTCAGCAAAGTTACTTTCTTGCTTCTCAATGCCTTCACCCAAGATATAGCGAACAAAGCGAATTACTTGGATTTCTTCGCCTACTTGTCCCTTAACTTGTTTTACCAAGTCTTCCACAGAAATACTTTGATCACGAATGAAAGGCTGATCCAGCAAAGTTAATTCTTTCAGGCGTTTTTCAATTCGTCCCTGAACAATCTTTTCTTTGATGTTATCTGGTTTGTTAGCCAAATCATCCCGACCCATTTCAATGTCTTTTTCTTTCTGGGCAATTTCGGCAGGGATTTCGTCTACACTGACATACTCGACATTGGGACAAGCTGCAACTTGCATTGCAGCGTTCCGAGCCAATGATTGGAACTCTTCTTTACCAGCAGCAGATTCAGTTTTGGAGTTGAGTTCTACCAAAACACCAACTCGACCACCAGTATGAATGTAGCTGTCTACTATCCCTTGTGTGCCTTCTGCCAGTGCAAAATTGATAAAGCGACGTACCTGGATATTTTCACCTAGCTGGGCAATGGTTTGCTTGATGAACTGATCTACGGTTATGCTTTGATCTTCAATATAGGGTTGAGCCAATAAAGACTCAACACTATCAGCTGTAGCTGCTTGCTGGGCTAGGTTTTTAACTAGAGCTTTAAAAGCCTCATTCCGGGCTACAAAATCAGTTTGACAGTTGACCTCTAGCAGCACACCTACCCGACCACCAGGTTGAATGTAGGTATCTACTAGACCCTCTGCCGCAATGCGATCGCTTTTTTTACCCGCTGAAGCGATGCCTTTTTGTCGCAGCCATTCTATAGCTGTTTCTATGTTGCCATCAGTTTCTTTCAGCGCTTTTTTGCAGTCCATCATGCCTGCACCAGTTTTTTGGCGTAGCTCTTGGACGAGTTTTGCAGATATTTCCGCCATGTTGCCTCAATTCCTAACTTGACCTTGAGTTGTTATCGCTCACGGGTGTTGAGTATTTCTATCTTACTCAGGGCTGGTGAAGAAAAAGCGATGAATTTCGAACTATGAACAATTGAGTATGAAGTGTGAGCTTTTCAGTCTCCATACTCAATTATTCAGTTACTTGATTAATTATTCTTTTTCTTCACTATCAGACGACGGTTCAGCATATTCGCTTTCATCGTAGTCTTCGTCATACTCAGCGCCGTCGTAATCTTCGTAATCTTCTTCCGCTTCTAGCTGGCCATGACGACCTTCGTAAATAGCATCTGCCAATTTGCCAACTATCAACTTAATTGATCTGATAGCGTCATCGTTGGCGGGGATGGGAATATCTACTACATCCGGGTCACAGTTTGTATCTAGCATAGACACAATTGGCAGCCCTAGTTTTTGGCATTCTTGAACAGCGTTATATTCCCGGCGTTGGTCTACAATGATCACCACATCGGGGACTTTCCGCATATTCTTAATACCACCAAGGTATTTTTGCAGCTTCGTCATTTCACGACGCAACATGGAAGCTTCTTTTTTCGGCAATAAATCTAGCGCACCGTTTTCTTCCCGGCGTTCTAAATCTTTAAGGCGGTCTGCTCTGGTTTTAATGGTTGCCCAGTTGGTGAGCATTCCACCCAACCAACGCTGGTTAATGTAATGAGAACCACAACGAGCGGCTTCTTGAGCAACAATTCCTGCTGCTTGGCGTTTAGTACCAACAAACAAGAATTTTTTACCTTGCTCAGACTGCGATCGCATATAGCTATAAGCATCTTCCATCAACTGGGCAGTCTGCACCAAGTCGATGATATGTACGCCATTGCGGGCAGTATAGATGTAAGGAGACATCTTCGGGTTCCAACGTCGGGTTTGATGCCCAAAGTGAACACCCGACTCCATCATTTGAGCCAATGAAACGACTGGCATATATTTTTTTAACTCCTATTCGGGTTAAACCTCCACCCAGTTGTATTTCCGTTATAGGAAACACCCGAATGACTGGATGTGCGAGATTAGACAACCCTACTAGCTTACCATATTTTGGGAATTAGAAACTGGGGGGAGAAGAAGCAGGGGGGCAGGGGGCAGG
>NZ_CAWUDM010000164.1:0-9487 GCF_963920855.1 Nostoc sp. CCY0012
GAGTAAAACTTCATTTGAGTAAAACTTCATTTGAGTAAAACTTCATTTGAGTAAAACTTCATTTGAGTAAATACTCAAATATTCATAATTAAATCTATGATTTTAGTCGGACTTTTTGGTGAAAGTAGAACTTACTGCTGAGAGAAGCTTTCCCTAATAAAACAATCTGGAGTAATAGAGTGCGGCTTACTCATTTGAGTACTTGAGTAAATACTCAAATTAAAAATAACCAGTGATCACTAGAAATGATCGCAGCGTGTTATGCTTGCTAAGTTTGTAACAAATGATTGCAGACATCAGCCGATTGACCAAGTTTGTGTTGTCTAAACTTGAATTTTTTCAGGGCTAAAGAGAATCAATTTAAATATAGATTTAAATCAATGGTATTTAGAATTTATAAGCTTTTTACTAATGATAAATCTAAAAGTAAGAAACAGAAGTAAGAAAAATTTCGATGAGCCTGTAAAAAGGCTTGAATAGCAAGGGTTTCAGTTGCCAATGCGTCGCATGGCTCTTGCGCGACATTGGCAGCGCCATCTGCTTATATTTTCCTAATTTCGCCCAATTTGAATTTGGGCGAAGTGATCTTGTAGTAGTCTATGGACGAACCGATATCCACCACCAACTTTTTGTAAGAATAGGCGATTGGTAGCATAGTTAAGAAAATTGGCATAATTCCAAGGTATATACCCATCCAGCCAAAGGATGAGGCGAAGAGTAAAATGTTGAAGACATGATATACCACCACCAAGTAATCCACCCATCAATCCATGAAAAAATCCAATTATTGTACCCAACAATAAGGATTTATTAAAGCTTAACTGATAAACGAAGCCATAAAATAGTCCGTTAATTATGCCAGATAATATAGCCAAACTAATGCCAATAATTGTGGCATTCAATAAAGATTTGTATATTCCTTGATTAGGTGTTGTTTTAAACTCTATTTCTGAACTAGTGAGTCCGCAAATAATAAATCCAATCAATCCGAAAAAAAACGTCGTAAATAAAATAGAAAATAACATAGTATAAATTCTTATGTGTTCTGTCTGATCTATAAAAGATATATTATTAGAGCTAAATAATGGTATTAGCACTAATGGTGCTAATACGGTTATAAAAGCTCCTAAGATTATAAAAAATATATTAGCTATTAGAATCGAAGAGAAAAACATTCCTTTTTGAAAGGATAAATCAACAGACCATTTGAGATTTTCAAAGGTTTTTACATTTCCTATAAAGTTAGGTGATAAACCTACTAAAAAACCACCTATCAAACCTGAAACTCCTTCAAAACATCTTTGAATTAGAAAAATTAAATTTACGGATTCATTAGATTGACTTAACATCTGAACCAAATCAAAGAATAAAAAATGGGAAGAAAATCCGATGAGTCCACAGAATAAATAATTGTTCAATTTTATCTTTTCTAATTTATTCTTAGGTTTATTAAATACATCTATTTTACTTAAATAACCAATTTGATTGTGATATTCAAAATTTTGTTTTGCTTCTTTTATTAAAATTGTTTTTGTTTGAAATTCTATGTTTTCATTTTTTTGAATTTCTATAGTAGGAGGTAACAAAAGAAATTTTACTGGAACCTTAGGCTGTAATGGTATAAAACTAAATAGTAAGCCAATAGTAACCGAATAAAGTCTAGTAATTGTATAAAATTTATTAACAACATCTCTAGCAATCTTACTCCTAATAGATTCTTCTGTAAATCCTAAAGTCAAACATAAAACTAGTCCACCAACAATTCCATTTATCCCGAAAACTATTGCTAAAATTGTACATATTATAATTTTATAAATTAATTGTTGTTCTGTAGTAATTAACCAAGAGGGAGATAAATTCTCAAGAAAAAACTCTGTTCTATTCTTTTGTTTTAATTGAGCAGCAAGCCACGCTAACCAATACTTAGATTTTTCATGGTCTGGTTTTAATTTGTTGTAATTTCGATTCAGCATTATATTGATATAAGTATCAAAAATATAGCTGAGACGCTCTTGAGATGAATTAAGATTCTGCAAGTCTCTAAAAACAGAAGAATTCTCTTGAAAAGAAAGGGTTAAAATATTTAAGAATAATGGAGTCTTAGCCAACTCCATCAAATTTTGGTCATTATTGAGATTGTTCCAGAATTGTTCTCCTTTAGTTTTCAGTACATAATTACATATCTGATTTTGGGTAAAAGGTTGTAATACAATTGAGCCATTAAGTATAAGTTGCGTAGCTAAGTAGCTATACTCTTCAGTACGGCTACAGACCACAAGAGAACTTGACCTGTTATCTGAACTATTCAGTTTCAGTTGAAGAAACTCATTAATTTGTTCAACACACTTTTCTTGACGTGTCGGTTCTAATTCATCTAAACCATCTAAAAGGGGAATAACTATATCTTGATTTAGCCATTGATTACTAATATCTTTACGTACTTTATACTTAAAATTTAAGTCAGAAACAATCCAATTTTTGAGACTTTGATACTCTTCCGTCCAAGATGATAAATTTAATAATATTGGTATAGGTTGTTCGCTATTTTCTTTAGCCCGAACAATTAAGTCTTGAGCAAGTTCTAACAGTGTTGTTGTTTTTCCCGAACCAGGTGCCCCGGTAATCAACAATCTACCCTTAATATCTTCTCGGTCATATATATTAGTAATTTTTGTGTCTGGTGGCAGTTGAAACTTGGGTTGAGCGCCAACTTGTATGTCAATTGCCCAAGGAGGTTTCACTTGGCTAGGGTCTTCTTCTTTATCAGTGATAATATAAATTCGGTTATGCAGGGACTGCTCTAAACCTAAGACGACTTCATCTCTAACTATGTCTAGTAATAACTGCTGATTTTTAGATCTACCATTGCTCATTTCTTTCATACTTAAAAAAATAAAAATTACTTTGGAAATCTTTAACAACCCTGCCACTCGCGCTCTATAAGTACTAAAAACGACTCCCATGCTTGTGAACGCCAAATTTGCTTGCTGTACGTCTTGTTGGGATATGGAAGATGTCCTTGTGAAGCAGTTAGGGAAAAACTCAGATCGTTATATGTCAACCAGTTGTCCTTCACACACCAACCTATATGTTCACCAAATATTTTATAGATGTCATAATTAACTTCATCATTTTTCAGTTCTTTTCTAATGCTTTCCCAAATTCGTTTCTGAACACTGAAGCCAAAGTGACCATCACTGTAAGTCACCCAAAGCCAGTCAATAGTACAGAGTTCTTCAGAAGGAAATTTATTAAGCGACTCTATATCCAGCCACCCTTCTTTTTCTCGTTTAGCTAACCTGAGCATGATAGAAGCTGTTTCCAAGTCTGCTTTGTCCCATTCTCCAACAGCTAGGTGATTAAAGAGTTGAATGTAGGGAGATGAGACTTTTTCCTTTACTACACAAATCCCACTTCCTTTATCACAATTACTTCCCGACCAATATACAAGTCTTTCTGGCTCTATGCCAGAGTACATTCTTGCTTCACTTGCTGTTAGCAATCTATAGAAATGCAGCGCACTCTCACTATCCTTATGTAAGGGAGCTTTTAAACTTAGCCAAACACAAAATCTCTTCGCCTCTTGAAAGCTTATCTCAGTCATTGGTTTTTTAGCATTTCCGGCAGACCATTTTTTACCTGTCTTTAGCTGCTCGTCAATAAACAATTGATATTCAGCATTCGTGATATAGCTAGTATCAATTTCTAAGTTATTGTTTAAACGCAATAGCTTATTTAGTCGCCGTGCTAATTTTACTTGTGCTGCTAGTTTAGCAACTTCTGAGTCAGTCGATTCTACTCCATCCTCTAATCTATCTTTAAGATGTTCTCGTACCTCTGGCGTAACCCTCAAGCTTTCTTCCAAGCAATCATAGGCGAGCTTTAAAGAAATGACAGTTGGGCTATTCAAAGCAGCAGTAATGAGATTAGTTACATCACTTTGGGCAGCATACAGGCGGATAGTTTCTTCCCACCAAGGATTATTGATGTTCTCAATGAGGATAGACTCTTGATTGGTTTCTTTAATCTGTACGGCAGCTAAATACTCTTGAAAACTTTTATGACTAAACTCATATAGGTCTTTTTCTCGTTCAATTAAAAGACCGCTAAGATTTTCAATATTATTTAAGAATTCCTCTGCTTTCAGGTTATTGCCTGCTACTTTGATTAATTCACCTTGAATCAAAGATGTTCCTAATTCTGGGGTAAATTCACGAGTATTACGTTCCATTAACTCTAATGCTAGTACTTGCAGTACTACTTTCTTTTTCTCAGATGTTAGTGCTTCGGTAATTCCTTTAGCTTCTTGTCTCTTTCCCAGCAAAACATCACAAATCTCGGCATAGAGTTCTACTCGTCGTCCTGGCAATGCACCGCGAAAACAGTGAACCGTGGCAATCATAGTTAGTAGCAGTGGGTTGATAGCCATTGCTGTTAAAGGAGGATTATTTTTAATTCGCTTAATCAGGTCATTTGATTGAATTTCAGCTGCCTGTCGCACTCCTGGGTTATCCTTTCCCAGTCGGCTCATGATTTCATGTTGAAGATACCAATATTGGATAAAGGTCTGTATTTGCTCTAGATTAAATGGCTGTACCTCTAATATTGTCTTTACTTCCTGCACTTGGGCATTTCGATAACCAAACGGACGTGAAGTAAGAATAAAACGGGCATTAGGATATTTTTGAATTTGCTGGTTTACCCAACGGCTAATAGACTGGCGTTGCTGAGAGTCTGCTACTTCATCCAATCCATCTAGCATGACTAAACACTGCTGGCGATGTAATTTCCTCTCAAACCATTGAGGAGGTGGGTTCATCTGACGAACAGATTCTTGCCCTTCAATTAGTGATGATAAACGAGGTTGGGTTTGTGCTGATGTGATGGTATCCTGAATATCACGCAAATATAGAAGTATAGGAATCAGTTTTGGTGCTTGTCGGTGCTGCCAGCGTTGAGCATTCTTAGCATAAGTCAATGTCAAATGTTCTAACAGAGTTGTTTTCCCCGAACCAGGTGGCCCAATAATTGCTATGCTGCGATAGGTGGAATAATTTTTGCTTGCTTCCAAACACTCCCAAATATTTGTGGGAGTATCAGATCTAACTCTAGATTGAATCATTGCAGATCCTATTTGTTCTGCACACTCTGGTGCAACCCTGAGCGGCACAAATACTTTCTCAAAATCTAGGGTAAATGGCCCTTTAGTTTTTAATCCTTGGGTTCGATAGTCCTGACAAGCATAAATTAAGCTTTGATAATACTTGCGCTGAAATGGTGAAGTAAATTCCCAAAGCCAAACTTCCAGTTGACTCCAAATTGTATCTGCAAGACGAACTGCCAACTGCTGTTGCTCCGCCTCCAACCTTTGAGACAGTCTGTTTATCAGTTCAACAATAAACTTTCCTACAAGTATTCCTACAAGTATAAACAGCGTCAAAATCACTGTTATAGACAATGACGCGAATGCTGCTCCCCATTGCCGAAGGATAGCAAAATGAACTGTTATTCCTATTCCTGCACTTGGAAGCAGCAATAACAGCCATTTCAAACAGGGTTTTAGCAATAACAGAAATCGCAGTTTTCTCTCAGGTACTACTGGCGGCGAACTGGGAGGAATTATATTCACATAGGTGGTATGAGAATTTCTATTTGACAGATGTTGCTCGGTTATAGTATCACCAGAGTCAATCTTACTATCAGTTACCTGACCACCTATTGCTATACTCTGCTGACCCTCAGCAATGACATTTTCTTCCTCTGGCATGAGTCGTTACTTTTCTGACTAAGTAAGGTTGAGAGGCAGTTGCTTGATTGCATCCAGGCAATCCTGAGAAAATAAATCTTAATTTTATGAATTAGTAGTCTTCGACTCCTTATGAGTCACAGTATCACCAGTACTGATAGTATTACCACTGGCATTACCACCAATAGCGACAGCACGCTCACCGCTAGCAATGACATTTGATACACTGCCTGTTTGTTTTGCTTGCTCAAAAAGATGGGCAATCTCGCTTGCTAGAGTCGAGTCTTCATTGAGTAATTTCTTAAGTTGCAGACGCAGTGCAGCAATCGCATCTTTATCCTCTGGGTCACTTGCCACATCAGATACTGCTTCAATAGCCGCTGGTTTAGCTTGTACCTTGGGACTAAGTTTCACCCACAAGGCTTTAGCTCTTTCCCATGCATCGCCACCAAATTTTTCCCCAAGCTTCTTACCAGCTTCTTCAGTCGCCTTTTCACCCGCCTTAAGCAAGTAAGGGAGGAAGGGAACCAGAAATGTAGTTATAATTGATACATCCATTTTTTAGCCTCTCAGTAAATCGGTAATGATTCTAAAATGACTGCCTACAACCCAATTTTTGGTGTCTTAAGGTTTGTCATAGGAAATTGAGTTTTTTACTTCTTCATAGTTCATCAATCTCTTGATATATCTCAATTTTGCCAGAGTATGTTCTCATAACTACAAACAATAATTGCAGCTTTCCAGATTGGGTGAGGAATTGATTATTCAAGATTTTGGCTCAACTGCAATCACAAATTTGAAGGTAAGGGTGGCCGGATTGTTTAAGGGGGAATCTTTCAGTGGTAGTTACCGTTACACACGCACATATCTGAAGCGAAATGAACAATGGCAATTTCTTGCAGATCAAGCGAAGGCGATCGCTGTGTAGATCACCTTTTTAAAGAGTCACAGACTCTGAGTGTGTGGATTACACATTTTTAGGAATTCGTGGAATTGGCATACTATTTTTTAGCGTTCGCTTTGATCTAAACTGAGAGAACCAGATCCATAAGTCAGGACTAGGAGCAGTCCACCGATAATCGACAAGTTTTTGAAAAAATTATTGAATTGACTAGGATCTGCAACAGGATTATGAAAAACAATGGTAGCGGGAATCAGAAAAATGATGAGTAGAATCGCGCCAATTTTCGCTTTGTAGCCGAGAATAATGGATAATCCACCTAAAATCTGAAATGCAATTGTAAAAACTAGTAGCACTCCTACTATTGGTAGTCCAGCTTTAGCCATAAACTCACTTGTCTGAGCGAAATTAAACACTTTGTTCAAGCCAGTGTAAATAAAAATCACGGCTAAAAATGAACGAGCAACCAAAGGAATGTATTTTTTTAACATGATAGATATTTTCAGATTCAGTTAGTGAGATGGGGTTACGGATGCAAAATGCCAAGATATTAACTTGCACCAGCTTCAGCTACAGCCGCGCCTTCTTCTGGTTTAGGCTCCTTCGGTTTTTTTTCAAAAAGTTGGATTCCCGCTTCAATTATTTCAAACCCGTTTTCTGTTCGTTGACCCAACTTCCCCGATATAACCCCAGCCCAATCTGCAAACTCGTTCGCATTAGTTTCCGCCTTGCGCCAACTTTTTGCATTTATCAAAGCGGTGAAAACTACTTCGTTCTGGTCAGTCAGCGACACCTCAACTTTCTTATTCGCTGCTGGTGTGGCTGTTGGTAGTTCGCCGCTAAATTTTATTGTGACCTCACTTTTTACCTGCATAGCTTGCCCCTGGATTCATTAACGACTCAAATTTGTTGCTCCTGATTTTATCAGGCTGAAGGTTGACAACTATATATATGTAGTCAATTCAATATCTCGGCACTTTCTCCATTTTAATCTCCCGCCGAAGCACTAAAGACGGACGAGAATCTGTCCTCAACATGGCGATGCTAGACTACTTCCTTTCCTCAATTCAGGATGATAAAAAATAATATTATAATTCTCGGCTGTGGGAAACGGCTCATGAAGATGCGATGCCTACAGCGAACGCGAGTGCGTCTCGCAGAGAAGCTATCGCCTTAGTTTGACTTGTATTTGTAAATTACTATCTACCAATTAGCCCGCTTCGTTTGATTATTTTTATCAACTTATTGAAATTACATTTGTAAATCTAAAAAATCTTACTACAATCTCCACTAACAACATAGAATTTATCTACTTTTTCAGTACAGTTTTTGTCAAATTAAATACTATATTACATTGAGCAGACATTTTGTATCTAAATCAGTGATTCTGGTGCAATATGTCTGCTGTTTTGCATAATGACACTTACTTGTACACCTTTTTAGCCTGCCTATAGTTGTCTCTAGCCAGCTTAATAATTGCCAAAATATGACAATTCAGTGCAAAATGTCTGCTAATTTGCACATCAAAAAAGAGCGAAAATTGCTGTTTAATATATATGCAGACTGGGTTTTAGCCATTATTTCTCAAATTACCACTGTCATTAAACTCAAAATTATTGAGAATATAATAATACATTCATGCTGCAAAAGTAATTCAAAAATCTGCTCAAAAATTATTCTGTAGGTGTTGATAATACAATTGGTTACAAAATATTTGAAAATAGCTTAATCATTATCATTAAACTAGGCTTATTGATAACAAAATAGCCTACAACCCTTGTCATCGCGTTATATTGGCTAGTAGTTAGCCAGTAGTCAAACCAGCCTAATTAATAGAAACGTCTAGTAAAGATTGACCCATTCACAAGTTTTTCTTCTGTCGTCATCTGCTAATCATCAAATAGTATTAACATCTGACGAATCCATTCCCCCTGAAAACCTGTAATGGAGAATTAATCAGTTATTTTGATATGCTGATGAGAGAAAATTCTTTGTCAAGCTCTGGCACGGGCAGTAGTAGCATTACCGCATGAAGCTTAGGTGCAATTCAACTGTTCCATACTTACTACGGAATGAAGATTTTCTGGCGATATTTTAGCCCCACCTCATCCCGACTCAGCTATAAGACTAGTTTACCATTTAAGACATCACAACTAAACTAAATATATAACTGAGGACTCATGGCAGGTTTAGTAATTTTGCGGGGAGTGAAGCTGAAAACCTTTAGCAATATTAGTGGTAGTGAAGCCCATACTGCCAGATTACAATAAACCATCAATACTGACCCACAAAAAATAAATCTTAGATTAATTGGGGATAGCGATCGCCCTTTGGAGAAAATTGTCAAACTTAAAATTCAATCTTGCACAACGCACAAGCCACGCCAAATTGCTGGGAGAAGCGATGCCGTAGGCGAGCAAAGCTATCGCGCTCAGAAATGGCAGACTTTATGTGTTCATCTTGGTTAATTATTCAAAAATGGGTACTCGTGCGCGTACCCCGTCCATCTCAGTTTTTCTCACCAAAATCTTTTTTAGCTTTCGTGTAGGTTCAGAAAATTGAAACTGTGCCATCTCAAATTCATAGGGCTTGCGGTAATACTGGGTAGCGAATGGATGTTTAATAAACCAATCTCGCTCCGCATCCATCTCAGGGTCAGCCTGTGCTTGAAACTCAGGGTGAAACTCAATATTTTTTATCTCCTTGAGTCTGTTTGTAGTCATTTCACTCATGGTTTTTACTCCAATAAACGCAGATAAGACGCAATATGTTCTTCTTTTGGGTTAACTTATATCTTGCACCTAACTGGATAAACACTGAATACGTAAAATAAAGGTCAA
>NZ_CAWUDM010000165.1:0-9189 GCF_963920855.1 Nostoc sp. CCY0012
CTCAGTCAGACTCCTGGTATACAAGCGGTTCAAGACTTTTCTGCACCACTAAGGAGCTAAATGGTCTAATTAAAATATTAATAATATTGATAAATCAACTTATATATCTATAGTAATTACGGCAAGCTTCTGGGAGGAATAGGAGAATGTACTTCATTTCAGATGTCAAATTATAAAATTCTGTTTTTTGTTGAAAAGTAACAAGATGAACTGATTGAAAACATTGAAATATCCACCGCATAGTTGGATTATTTATGGCTTTTCCTAATTGATTTTTTACAGTATAGTTTAAGGATTTTAAAGCTGCTCTAATTTCTCTTTGCGCTAAAGTGTAAACCAGCAAACACAACCCCATTATCACTGCTAATGCTTCTATTCTTTCTGGGCTTTTTAGAAAAATACTATCTGCTAAAAATAAAGGATTCTTGAGAAAACTAAATCCTCTTTCACATGATTGCTGTGCTTTATATTCAGACAGCATTTTTTCATTACTCAGTTCTTTATTTGACAAAACATTTGTGGCAATTATAAACCTTCCTGCACTTAAGATTTTTTGGTCGATAACATCTTTATTTTCACTAACAGTTGCTGAAATTTGATAGTATTTCGATTGCTTCTCTTCTTTAATATCAGGAATTTTTTCGATAATCTCGATATTTTTTATCTGATGATATTTAAATGCTTTACTTATTTTGCTTAATTCTTTTTTGGCATCAGCAACACAAGCAAATTTTTCTTGTGCTAGTTTTCTTAACTTAGTTTGAGTATTTATCAAAGCTTTTTCTATTTCCTTTGAGAACTTCTTTAAGTCAGATTTTTTTCTCTCTTGACTTTGTATAACTAACCATCTTTGTTCTATATCTCCATAATTTATTTTCTTTTGGGCGTATGAATATCCTGTTTTTTCACTTTTCACAAATTCCGATTCTGCTAAACTCCTTACTAAGCTTTTTGCTAATTTTATCGTCAATGGTACTCGCGTCAACCATTTCATACTCGACATTAACTTGATATTTGATTCTGTATATAATGCGCTATCTGCTACTATTAAACTATCAACTTGTATTCTTTTCTGATACTCGACTGCGATTTCTCCAAACCTTTTTGAATCAACTTCATTTCCTGATACTGATTTGATATATATTGGTATATCTCCATCTCCTGAACATACTAATTCTGTAATAAATTGTTTTAAGTCTGGACGATGGTCACGGGAATAACCGTAGGTTAGTTTTATCGCTTGAGGTGATTTCTCTTCTTCATTTTCTTTTCCTAAGTAATCTGATGGTTTTTGATTATTAAAGATTACTTCTGGTAAACTATATTCATATTCTCCATCTACATGAAATGATGTTGAATCTAAATGTGATGATGAGAGTGATATCTGATATATTTTTACAGCATTTAAACTGATTCCTAAAAATACTGTATCTAGTCCTTTTATAAATAATTTATCTAAGATTCTCCCCAGCTTATCATCATTGAGGTATTCTGCTTTTACTCCTGCACCAATCAAGTGTTCACAAGCGATTGATTCAAAGATTTTTGGGAACATATATAAAGGCTGTGACATCATGCTTAAGCCGTTTAAAATCATTGCCTTTACCACCTGACCCGCACTGACTTTTTCTCCTGGCTCTGACCCCAGGAAATTATTAATTATTTCTACTATCCCAATTGAATCTACTATTCCTGCTACTATCCCTAAATGGTCAATCTTCTTCAATTCCAGGTCTTTAGCGCTAAACATGGCAACCAAAATTCCACAAAAATATCTGTTGAAATTTTCTCCTGATTATGTTGGTTTAAAACGTTTTTTTATCTTTTTATAGTCATTGCGGATAAAGCTTTCAATGATTTTGAACCAATTTTGACATCAAAATCACCTAAGAACTCAAATTTTGTACTTAGTCGTATTTATTAACTGTATATCTAAGTTAATCATAATAATTCCTATTTAGCTGTAATAAATTCTAGTCAATTTTCTCAATTATTAGTTCCTATGTACTAGATATATCCGTTTCTTTGGGGTGTGACAGTTGTGGGTGCGGAATGTGGGCTAGAAGAGTACGGTAATGGTCGCTTATCTCGCAAGCATTCTACATTTTTTGCCCAAATGCTGGCTGAATTTGGCATGAATTGTCAACCAGAGGCGTATTTTGATTTAGTACCGTGGGAAGTTCTAGCTTGTGCTAATCATAACTTTTTGCTGACTGAGCGCAAACGCTATTTCTTGCGTTATGGTGGCGGGTTGACTTATTTTGAGGTAGCTGGGCCTGGCGCTTACAGAAACTATCTTGCAGCAGCGCAACGCCTGGGATTGTCCACAGCCGCTATGGGTTATTGGGAACTGCACATTAAAGAAGATGAACGACACGGACAATGGATGTTGGATGATGTGGCTTTACCTTTAGTAGAACAATATCCCGATGATGCTTGGGAATTGCTACTAGGGTACGACCAAGAAAAACTCATGGGCGATCGCGCCGCTAAAGCTGTTGTGCAATCAATACGCCAAGCTGAATCAACTGCTGTCCCCAGAGAATAAATTACCTCTAATTAGTTGGACATATCTCACCTTATCTAGATACTCATTAGCATCTAGAACAGTTTTTTGCGTAATAACTCGCTTGTTAAGTCTTGCTTAATGTACCCGCAGTTGGAACATCTCTTAGAACTAGGGAAGAACCTATCTACGTAGTGAATTTCGCACCCGTCGATATCCCCTTTGTATTCCAACATGGTGAGGAAATTGCCCCACGCTACATCACTTATCTGTTTGGCTAATTTACGGTTTTTTACCATCCCTTTAATATTTAGACTTTCTGCTGATATTCTTTGGTTCTTGGATACCAGTTTCCGACTAATTTTGTGTTGGTAATCTTGCCGTTGATTAGCCACTTTTTCATGAATTTTAGCTACAACCAATCTAGCTTTGCTGCGGTTGTTAGAACATGAAGTTTTTCTGCTTAATCTCCTTTGTCTGATTTTGAGTCGGCGCAAGGATTTTTGAAAATATCTAGGGTTCTCAAATTTCTCACCCTTGGAAGTAATTGCAAACTCCTTTATCCCTAAATCCAAACCAATCTTGTCACCATTCAAAGGTGCGTGAGGAATATCTTGCTCAGTTACTATTGATGCGTAATATTTTCCAGATGGTGTCTTAGATATGGTGATACTTTTTGGTGTTCCTAGTAGTTCCCTATGAATGACCATTTTGATAGGTGTCGTTTTAGGTAGTTTGAAAAACCCATTATTGTCTATCAAAAAGTATTGTGGCACTCTAAATGATTGTCGATTACTTTTCTTTTTGAAGTTTGGGAATCCTCCTAATTTTTTAAAAAATCTGACAAACGCTGACTCTAAATCTTTAAGAGTTTGCTGCAATGCTTGGGAATTAACTTCTTTAAGCCATTCAAATTCTGACTTTAAGCCTGTTAAAAGCTTTGCCCATTCTTTGTAACGCAGAGATTTTTTAGACTCGGCGTAAACATCTGTTGTGAGTCTCAAAAAATGGTTATACACAAATCTAGAGCAACCAAAACATTTTGCCAAAAATGCAGATTGCTCTTTATTTGGATACAGTCGGAATTTGTAAGCTTTGTTTCCCATAGTGCTTACTATACAATACTTATCCAATTTAAGTTAATTAGTTAAGTACCCTAGCCCTTGGCTTTGCTTTCATGAGGCAGTGCGTTGCGGGGGTTCCCCCCGTTGTAGCAACTGCCGTCCCCCACACTCCGCTATGCCTACGGCACGCTACGCGAACGCTGCGTATGGGGTCTTCCCGCAAAGATGATAAAAATCTAGCAATTTCACTTATCAATAAGTGATGTACTCCTGTCCACACACCCGGATGTTCTAAATACGGGTTCATTCCTGGAAATGGAGAAGGCATACACAACACCTCAAAATGAATTGCGAAATATGGAATACTACCTTACATCGTAGCGAAACAAGGTTGAGTCAGCTTTCCCCAACTGCAAGTCTTCTTGATGAGTAACTAACAAGTGGTTAAGGCTGCACCACATTGATCTTCCCTTGCCAACCAACCTTTCACACCTTCATATTCTATCCGCGCCCAATCTCCTCGACAGCTTAACAAGGTGACATTGGCATTGGGAGGAACTTTAGCAATTTTTGGACTTTCGATATTGCTACTGCTGTAAAGTTCCACGCCGTTATTACCATACCCGCGAGTTGATATGCCTAACTTTGGTGCAAACACCCAACCAGTTCCTTGAAAACCATTACTCACGTTAGTAACCTGTACCCAATTGCCAACCGCAGCGACAATTTGCAATGTTTCGTTGATGATTATTTGACCCAGAATTTTATTTTTGGCACTTGCACCATTTCGCACATTTAGACCTTGGGGATCTGGATCGATGACGTAAGCCAGAATATCACAAGATTCTAAAGAAGATTGGGCAAAAACTACTTGATTAATCACACCACTATGAATAAATACACTCAGACAACTCAGTGTGAAGCCCATCACTAGTGGAAAGGAAGGTTTTGTTATTGTTTTTCTCATAGTTTCTTTGGTAGTTGGACACCAGCATTATTGCTGGTATCGGATTTCTACCGCATATCGTAACCGAACAAATTCGGATCAACCTCCCCTAAGTTTAAATCCGCTAAACCATATTCTGCCCAGCGTCTGTCTACCATGTTGGCTATATCTGGATCTGACTCTAGAGGCGCACCCCATTCGTGATCAGTTTCTGGTGGAATTTTCGTGGTAGCATCTATGCCCATGCGTCCACCTAAACCAATTTTTTCACTAGCAAAATCCAAGGTATCAAAAGGTGTGTTGGGCAAAATAAACACATCTCTTGTGGGGTCAACTTTGGAACTAATGGCCCACACCACTTGACGCGGATCACGAATATTTATATCTTTATCCACAACAATCACGAATTTAGTGTAAGTAAATTGTGGTAAAGCACTCCAAAACGCCAAAGCCGCCCGTCGTGCTTGTCCTGGATAGGCTTTATCAATGGAAATAATCGCCGCTTTGTAACTTAAAGCTTCCATTGGTAAGAAGAAATCGACAATTTCAGATACTTGTTGGCGCAGAATCGGAGTGTAAATGCGATTGAGTGCGATCGCCATCATCGCTTCTTCTTTGGGTGGACGACCGCTAAATGTTGTTAAGTAAATTGGATCTTTGCGGTGGGTCATACATTGGAAACGCACCAATGGTGAATCTTCCACGCCGCCGTAATAACCCATGTGGTCACCAAAGGGCCCATCTGGTAAGACTTCCCCTGGTGTAATTGTCCCTTCTAAGACAAATTCGGAATCTGCGGGAACTTCCAAATCCACAGTTTTACACTTGGCTAACTGCACACCCGAACCACCATACAACCCCGCAAACAACCATTCTGATAAATCTACAGGGATGGGCGTAGCTGCTGCCATGATAATTAAAGGATCTACACCCAGTGCGATCGCTACTTCTAATTTTTTACCTCGTTCCGCAGCTTTGCGTAAATGTCTCGCCCCACCCCGCACAGATAACCAGTGAACGGTCATGGTATTTTGAGATTGCAGTTGCAGACGATACACACCCACATTGGGCGTACCTGTCTCACAATCCTTGGTAATTACCAATCCCAGGGTGATAATCTTGCCAGCATCATTTATATAAGGACGTATCAAGGGCAACTTATTTAAATCTAAATCACCGCCTTGAATTACCACCTGCTGACAAGCCGGGAAAAAGTCTCGCCCCGGTTTCGCCTTCACTACATCAAACAGCACTTTGCCAAAGTCTATCGCCTGAGAAATCTTTTTGGGCGGTTTTGGTTGTTGCAGCATACTCAGCTTTTTCCCCAAAGTTTCCAACTCCTCTGGATGCTGCATATTCATCGCCCAGCATATCCTCTCCACGGTTCCCATCAAATTTATAGCTACCGGGAACGATGCACCTTTGACGTTCTCAAACAACAACCCTGGCCCACCTTGTTGCAGCATCCGGTTGGAAATTTCCGCAATTTCTAACTCTGGGTCAACTAAAGCGGAAATTCTCTTTAATTGTCCTTTTTCTTCCAGAATCTTGATGAATCCTCGTAAGTCTCTTGCCATTGTGCTAATAAATTGGAATATTTAAGAAATGTAAAGCATTCTCTTATCTTATTCATTATTAGTCACAACTAGGCTGCCACAGCCAGCTTACCCTCCCTGATAAAATTCCAGAAGCAGAAAAAACTCTCCCCCAACTCCCCGGATACTCATTTAACTTTAACGGTAAATTAACCCACTAGAGAGCTTTCCTTAACCCCAAGTAGCGACAACTCAGCTATTGTATTCAAGGATAGGCATTATTTGTGACAAATAAGCACTACCCTCATCAAACATGGCGAGAATATACGATATCTTCCTGGCAGGTGGTCTTGTAATGTGATCCCTGCTAGTTTTATTTTTAATCAAAAAGACCGCTAACGTAATCTGCTGTTTTTGACTGAGATGGATGATTAAAAGTTAATTCAGTTTTTTTTGCACATAAGATTTGCGCCTCATTACTTCAAAGGTACACTGGTTTTTTGGGATTAATAATTTAGTGAATGTACAATATATTCACTGTTAAAAAAGTGACGTGACAATTGGAGTTCAAGGTTAATTTTTGGTTAAACAGGGTTTAACCTTCTTGGGTAGAGTATTTACAATTTATTGGCGCCAAATTTTCAGTAAAATTCAGATCATTTCTCATCAAATAATTTATACAAGCAGCCAATAGCTGTTTATTTGCTTTTCAATTCATATCCACCCACAAAATACAGCAAGCTCCTTGTGTTTTAGATTTCACAAATTTCTGATTTGAGTGATTAACGTTACTCCTAGATATAGAAAACTCTTAAACAAAGGACAGATAGACTGGCGCGGTGATTCCCATTGTACTGAAAGTCTTACCCCTTGTGGGTTTTAGGGTTTTAAGCTACTTCCTATTTTTTTTGCGAGGGAACGCTTTGCAAATAAAGCCGACTAAAACTAGTGTTGCTGGTGTGTGTATTCAATATATTTACATATCGACAATCTGGGCTAGTAATGTTTAGACTACGAAAGTAGCCATTCTGTGGTCTTGCTCTATCTAAAGGCATTCCGCAATTCTACTAGTATTTATAGAATGATGCTTGTAAGGCCATGATTCTCCTGATTGCAGTTCCAAGCCATGAGATAATGCATAACAATCGAAAGCAATAAATCGATTATTTTAGTTGAACTGAATTTAGGTGATTAAAAAATTGCTGTAATGTTATTTGCTGAATTTTAACTTGATGCAATCAATGTAACGGATTTGATCTAACTTTGAAATGAGCGGTTTTCTTTTAGTTAACATATGCCATATAAGCGTTAATTTTGATGTAAATATCTACTAGATACTGCTGGTTAGCTATCAATGAATCTAGCCTTACTTTACTCGGAATAATTACGAGTCTATATTGACTTCACAAATAACAAAACAGCCTCACTTAGCTTAACTACTTTGTTTAGTAAGTATTTATTGCCCAATTTATTTAGCATGAATAAATTAATTCCAGCTATCAAAGTCAAAAACCTCAGCTTTTATTACCATACCCAAAAGATACTAGAAGGGGTATCAATGGATATTTATCAGGGTAAAGTAACTGCAATTATCGGCCCTAGTGGTTGTGGAAAATCTACTTTTTTGAAATGCCTCAATCGCATGATTGAACTAGAGCCTGAAGCGCGGGTTGAGGGTAGAGTAGAATTTTTTAATCAAAATATTTACGAGCGTCGAGTTAACTTAAATCGGTTACGGCGCCAAGTTAGTATGGTGTTCTCCAAGCCAAATCTTTTTCCCATGAGCGTCTACGATAATGTAGCTTATGGAGTGAAAATAGTCGGGTGGCGCCCGAAAGCAGAACTAGACGAAATTGTAGAATCTGCCATTAAAGATGCCGACCTCTGGGATGAAGTGAAAAATAAATTGCATAAATCCGCTTTAGATCTTTCTGGTGGTCAACAACAGCGACTTTGTATTGCTCGTGCTTTAGCAGTCAAGCCACAAATTATCCTTATGGATGAGCCTTGTTTTGCCCTTGATACCATTGCCAGCGTTAAAGTTGAAAGTTTGATTCAAAGTTTGCGTTTACGCTCAGAATTGACAATGGTAATTGTTAGCCACAATTTGCCACAAGTCACTCGTTTATCTGACTTTACAGCTTTTTTTCAAAACAACGAAAATCGCATTGGTGAAATGGTTGAATTTGGTGCTACTAAAAAAATATTTACCACCCCTGTCGATTCTCGTACCCGCGACTATATTTTTGCCCGTATTGCTTGATAGTTTCTTGATGAAAAATTTAGTTACTTCTTGACATATGTTACTTGGAAATCAATTATATATAGGCATCAGGTTTGATGTATAAAAAAAAATTAAGTATTTTAGGGTGCATTAAGCTACAGCTACATCAACTTACCTGTCTGTGCAAAGCTTAGGCTACACCAATAAAAATCAGATAGTAGACCTATAGTATTTATTAGTCTTTACCTTGTTTGTGTTAGCACTAAGTATCTATTGTTACTTTAGGCAGTTTTACGGTTAACATATGGTTTTTATCTAGATATAACATAGTATAAATTACCTGAAATAATGGGCTAAACTAGGTTATTTTAGATAAAATAAAAAATATGACAAATGACGAAAAGTTACTCAAGACTGATGATTCGGAAATAAAGCGGCTAAGTGCATCTATTGCTGATAAGATTGTATCGATTGTACAACAGCATCCTGAATTAGTTACTGTCAAATACCACAATATTAATTGGAGTCATCCTAAATATCAATCTGCACTAATTACTGAAATCAACAAAAAAATTAGTAATATAGTAGATTATCGAATATTCTTACCAAAGATTAAAGAATTTTTGGAAATTTTGTTAGTTCCACTTTTTTTTACTTCCCCAGCCTTCCAAGAGTTAGAATCATTTATTATTGAATTAAGTCGATATCTGATTTTAAATAAACAAAATAACTTTAGTAATGTGCAAGTATTAAAAAACGAACAAAAAACTTTTATTTCTTCAGGTATTGCTATTCTTTTACTAGATGCAGAAAATTTACGACTTAACACTACAGCAGAACAATTTTTAACTACAGTGTGTACCCTTAGTGGTGCAGAAAAGTCTTGAACCGCTTGTATACCAGGAGTCTGACTG
>NZ_CAWUDM010000166.1:0-9149 GCF_963920855.1 Nostoc sp. CCY0012
GATGGGGCGATGGGGAGATGAAAAACAAAAATTTTGGTAATACCGCAAAGTCTTTCCCCCCTGCTCCCTGCTCCCTGCTCCCCTGCTCCCCAATCCCCTGCTCCTTCTCAGACACCAGACTCAATAGTCGGGTACGGTTCATCAGGTTTGGCGCGTAATACCGCTTCAGTATCAACTTCTTTGTGACTTACGCCATAGTCGTAAGGCCCTGTAGTTAATACTGGCAGTTGTTCAAAATTCTCAATGGCTGGTGGGGAAGTAGTCATCCACTCTAGGGTGAGTCCCCGCCAAGGATTGTTGGGGGCTTTTGGCCCATACAACCAACTCCAAACCGCGTTGATGATAAAGGGTAATGTAGAAATCGCCAGAATATAAGACCCGTAGGTGCAGATTTCATTTAATGAGGTGAATTTGGGATCATATTGAGCAATCCGGCGGTTCATCCCCATCATTCCCAGCTTGTGCATGGGTAAGAAGGTCATATTCAGACCGACAATGGTTAAAACAGCGTGAACTTTACCCCAAAATTCGTTCATCATCCGTCCCGTCATTTTCGGGAACCAGTGGTAAATAGCGGCAAAAATTCCCAAGACGCTACCACCAAATAAAACGTAGTGTAAGTGTGCCACTACGAAATAAGTATCATGAACGTGAATATCAAAAGGAACTGCGGCTAACATTACACCACTGATCCCGCCAATAACGAAGGTTCCTAAGAAACCCATCGCAAATATCATGGGGGAATTTAGGCTGATTTTGCCACCCCAAATAGTTGCTAACCAACCAAAAATTTTAATTCCCGTGGGTACGGCAATGATCATGGTGGTGATCATAAAGAACATCCGTAACCAACCAGGGATACCACTGGTAAACATGTGATGCGCCCAGACAATTAGCCCTAAGAAACTAATAGCTAAAGATGAATAGGCGATCGCTTTATAGCCAAAAATCGGTTTACGGGCATGAACAGGCAAAATTTCCGAAATTGCCCCAAAAAACGGCAAAATCATAATGTAAACCGCTGGGTGAGAGTAAAACCAGAACATATGCTGGTAAACTACCGGGTCACCCCCACCAGTGGGATTAAAAAATGTTGTCCCTGCCAATAAGTCAAAGGAAAGGAGAATCAGCGCCCCTGCTAGTACTGGTGTAGATATGAGTACAAGCGCCGAAGTTGCCAACATCGACCAACAAAACAAGGGCATTTGATGCACTCCCATACTGGGGACACGCATCTTCAACAGGGTAACGATAAAGTTAATCGCTCCCAAAATCGAAGATGTACCCAATAGCAGCACACTCATAATCCAAATGGCTTCACCCACTTGACCTGTAACCAAGCTCAAGGGGGGGTAAGAAGTCCAACCAGCATCAGGCGCATCACCCACCGCTAAACTAGCGATTAGCAATACACCAGCCGGGGGAATCATCCAAAAAGCTACAGCGTTGAGGCGGGGAAATGCCATATCTCTCGCCCCAATCATCAGGGGAATCAGATAGTTAGCAAATCCTGCCCCGGCTGGCACAATCCACAAGAAAATCATGATTGTGGCGTGCAGTGTAAAGAGGCTGTTGTAAACTTCTGGAGTGACAAAATCTACCTCTGGTGTACGTAGTTCCGTCCGCACCAAGTCAGCCATTACGCCGCCAATGCAGTAAAAAACGAACGAAGTGACTAGATATTGAATCCCAATCACCTTATGGTCGGTACTGAAACCAAAGAAGTCTCGCCAATGTCTTTCCTCTGGCTCTTCATGAACCGGGATATTGGCAGTTTCTTGCAGCTGAGTTTGTGTCATAGAAATTAATTATCAGTTATCAGTTAGCAGCCTGCTCACTGAGTTGCTGACTAATGGTGATGAGCAGTGTGAACATGATTTAGCATTTCTGGCTGTATTCCCATGTCCTTGGTGTAAGGAGCGAGAAATTCATCTGGGGATAGATCCGCAGGGTTAACTGCCACGGCTTGATTTAGGGTTTCGTTGCTGGCAACTAATTGCTCTTGCATCCAAGTGTCATAAGCTTCTTGGGCTTCTACTACTACTTGGGTTTTCATGGCACCGTGGTAGGGGCCACAAAGTTCAGCGCAAATTAAGTCGTAAGTCCCAGCTATTCTGGGTGTAAAACGAATCTCGCTTTGTCTCCCAGGAATAGCATCCTGTTTTAAGCGAAACTCTGGTACCCAAAAAGCATGGATCACGTCGTTGGCTGTCATGTTGATTTTTACTTCCCGACCAACGGGAATGTGTAGCTCACCTGTGGTGATACCTGTATCAGGATAGGTAAACAGCCATGCATATTGTAGACCAGTGACGTTGACCCGTAATTCTGGTGGTAGACCTGCTTTTTCGGGACTACCCCCAATGGTGGGCGCAACACTACCTACACCGGGAGCATCTCGTTTTTGGGGAATTTGGTCGGCATTACGCACTGCGGCTGTGGCTGGGTCTTGCATAGCCTCATCAGATTTTTCTTGATTGAGGTTTGGCCCCGTGCTGGGAGGCGTATCACTCAAGGTGGCAGCGATGGCAGCCCCTGGCATTGTCATCGATTCTTGAGTAATTGGGGCTTCATGCACAGCGTGGGGATCAAAGCCACCGATGTCGTTGTATACCTCAAAGCTATAAACAGAAATACCGATAACGATAATTGCAGGGATCGCTGTCCAGAGTATCTCTAACGGTACATTACCTTCAATTGCTGGCCCGTCGTCATTGTCACCTGCCCGCCGACGATATTTAATTGCAGAGTAAATTAAAATACCTTCGACAAGTAGAAATATGCCTGTGGAAACGATCATCATTGTGTTAAACAGACCATCCACTAACAGGGCTTCATCTGTGGCGGCTGTAGGTAACAGACCGTGATTTTGACCGTACCAAAAGCTGACAAGCGTTAGTACGATGCCAATTAGTAGTGTCCAGATGGAACTTGGAATCTTCACGGTTTACTTAAATGAATTTACTACGTTATCTCTATGCTACTCACTTACTAAGGTAGTGCAGGTAGTGAAAGATAAAGTCTCATGGTCTGAAATTTTTATTAATTTTTGCCGCTAATTTACTAATTTTGAGTACAAGAGATTTATTAGATACTGCCAAGAGTAGATGTAAATCAGTAAAAATCAGTGGAAAAATTTAATAAAGAATTTAGATTAGCAAAATTAATGGTGATTGATCAATTGCTGACAACTTAAAAAATACCTAAAGCTCAAGCTAAAAGTAGCTAGAGTGATCCAAAGTATAAGTGCAAGCCAATCTTTTCAACTCTGGTTCATACGCTAGGGTGTATATAAGTCGGTAGAAAATTGCAAATTTTAAGAGAAGCTCAACCCAGAGCGGGCGGAAGGTACTGTTCATGATGAACGAATTTGTCCTAGAACAACAAAATGAAGCGGCAACTCAGCAGCGACAGCCCAAGGAAGTGATTCGTCGCTTGGTGTGGAAAATGTGCATAGCCACCTTGATTTTGATGGCCATAGGCAGTGCCACCCGCGTGATGAATGCTGGACTTGCTTGTCCAGACTGGCCATTATGCTACGGGGAACTGGTGCCGGCAAAACAAATGAATCTCCAAGTCTTTTTGGAATGGTTCCACAGACTAGATGCAGGGTTGATTGGGTTAAGCGCGATCGCCCTCGCTGGTTTATCCTGGTGGCATCGTCGTTGTCTACCTCATTGGCTCCCTTGGGCATCGACATTTGCCCTGTTTTTAATTGTCTTCCAAGGCATTTTGGGAGGACTCACTGTGACTCAATTGTTGCGGTTTGATATTGTGACTGCTCATTTGGGAACAGCGTTGTTGTTTTTCACCACCTTACTGATTGTTGGTATAGCCCTAACTCCTTATCAAGGAACTGGAACCGTCGGTAAGTTACCTTGGGTGGGTTTAACTGCTGCTATCTTGGTTTACCTGCAAAGTTTACTAGGTGCTTTAGTTGGTTCTCGTTGGGCATTACACCAATGTTTTGGCGATTCTCAGCTTTGCAGTGTGATGTATAGCCATATTTTTGGCTTGGTACCACCAACTGTGGCTACTTTGGCAGTGGTATTTATCTCCTGGCGCACACCAGCACTACACCCAGCTTTACGCAGGTTGGCAAATATGTCTGGTATGTTGTTGCTGTTACAAATTTTGTTGGGAGTTGCCACTTTCCGATTACATCTCCAAGCCGAGCCGCTGACAGTTTCTCACCAAGTGGTAGGAGCTACTTTGCTGGGTACGTTAGTGGCTTTTACGGTGTTGGCGCTACGTGACTGTAGCTCGGCCCGGGAAATCAACGCTTATCCTGTGGGTGTAACAGCAAATGTGACGAGTACACAAGCAAATGGAACGAATTTGTAAGTTAACTCAGCTGCATTTCTCCATTGCAGTCATCACCATGATTACTGATGACTAATGGTAATTAGCTGTTAGCCGTTAGCCATTTAGTGATGAAGTAACTCAATATCACATCTAGCAACAATCCCTAGCAACTAGAGTGGTGGAACCCGACAAACCAAAATTGCCTGCGCCCCTAAAAAAAGTCTCGACTTTCTGAGTCAGTTTGAGCCGGGAAAATGGGGGAGCAGGGGCAGATTAGTGAGCAACATCTTCCTGATCTTCCCTATCCTCCTCATCTTCCTCATCTTCCCTGAGCCTCAGTAACTATACTTTAATGTCAACTCAGTATCAGCCGGGGCTGCATAGAAGTTGTTGAAAAATAAGGAACTAGAGTCAACATGATTGAGACTAATGTCTCTCGCCACCACCAAACATTTCTCCAAGTCATCCACAGCTACTATCAGCTCACAAAGCCCCGGATTATTCCGTTGCTGTTGATTACTACGGCTGGCAGTATGTGGATTGCTGCTCAGGGACAAGTAGACCCATTGTTATTGCTAGTAACTCTTACTGGTGGCACTTTGGCTGCTGCTAGCGCCCAAACCATTAACTGTATCTATGACCGGGATATTGATTATGATATGGAGCGGACGCGCCATCGTCCTCTACCTTCCGGTAAGGTACAGCCACGGGATGCACTAATTTTTGCGATCGCCTTAGCTGTAATGTCTTTTACGCTACTGACAGTATTCGCAAATTTACTAGCTGCGTGTCTAGCATTTTCTGGCATCATCTTTTATATTTTGGTCTACACCCACTGGCTGAAACGCCACAGCACCCAAAACATTGTTATTGGTGGGGCTGCTGGAGCAATTCCCGCTTTAGTGGGTTGGGCTGCGGTGACAGATACTTTAAGCTGGGCAGCATGGTTAATTTTTGCCATTGTCTTTTTGTGGACACCGCCTCATTTCTGGGCGCTAGCGCTGATGATTCGGGATGACTACGCCAAAGTTGGTATACCTATGCTGCCTGTGGTTGCAGGTGATACGGCAACAGTAAGGCAAATTTGGTACTACACACTGGTGACAGTCGGTGCGACTCTGTTACTGGTTTATCCTTTACACTCCAGTGGATTTGTCTATGCGGTGATCGCAGTCAGTTTGGGTGGATTATTTATCCATAAGTCTTGGCGCTTGTTGCAAAACCCAGAGGATCGCACTGTAGCCAGAGAATTATTTCTGTATTCCATTTCTTACATGATGCTGTTGTGCCTGGGTATGGTAATTGATAGCCTCCCCATTACCCATAGTCTGATTAGTGCGGTTATTAGCCAGCTGCATTTTATTAGCTAAATGGATCATCTGGCGATCGCGTTGGTTTTAATGGCGCGATCGCACTTACAAATATTCAAAATATTTTTATATCTACCTGACCACTGTCCTGTCCTTAATGTGTATATTTCTAGGTAATTAAGTGTTCATACCAGAAAGTAAATTACATATTTATGACGGGTATAATTGATTAAACCCACATTCCGCACCCCCCGGTGTCACAATCGGTAATTTCGTATTTTTGAATTCATTTTAGGATGTTTTTTATACAAAAAGGTCGAAATCTTAGGTGGCGATCGCTAATCCCAAACCCCCAAACGACCATTTTTCGTTGTGTGACAGTTTAGGGTGCGGAAGATGGGATTAAAAGCATCCTGAAATTGTTTAATTTCTTTAATAAGGGGATGAATATCGTACCAAACTTGACTTTCTCCCTCTTTATCAAAATATCGATATTCCAAAATACAGCGATTAAATAATAAACCCCAATACAGTTGATCGTTTTTTATCTTCTTAAAATGATGAACCATTGCCAGTGCTTGCCATTCGTTAGCAAAAACTGTATTACGGTAGGTATTTCGTAACTCGCTAATTGAGCGCTGTATGGCTCTGTTAGGTATGGGCAGCGTGTTCGTATATTTCATGGCTTCCTTCATTAATAATAATAAATTCCGCACATGACCCCCACTCATCAAGCATATTGCCTCTAATGCCTGACGTTCCTCAAATATATCAACAATAGATAAATTAGGGTCTATCAAACTCAGGCGTTTTTGCAGCAATTCTTTAAGTTTATGAATTCCACGCTCATATTTTTGATTTTCGGGAGTTTGCACCATAATCATCGGTAATACCTGAGTATTGCCATAGATATTGGTTAAATCGGCAGCGCGGTAAAAATACAGTAAAGAAATTGGCACTGTATAAATTAGATGGCAATCTAGAGCTTGGAGTTGTTCACTACGGTCTAGAAAAATTTGCTCATGATTGCTGCGTCCACCTTCTTGAGGTATAGGCACAATCCGGTCTAGATTATCAACAATTAACACCAGTTGAGAATAACCTGGAGGTAAGTTTTTTTTAGCATCTCTAACAAACTGATTCAACGCCTTAATCAAAATGGGTGTATGAGGGTTGAATTTTTCTCTGATTTTTTGGCGTTGGCTAGGTTTAGCTTTCAAATTTGCTGTAATTTTGGCAAATTGGGAAATTTGCGTCTCTATACTTAAACTATCTAGAGATACCTCAGTCAGTGTTAAATCTTTTAAGTCTTGCCAACGGTCGCTTAACCAGTTCAATAAACTGTCTGGAGAAGCGTTATCTTTTAACGCCCTCAATAAATGATGTGTACAAGCTAAGAGAATATCTATATATTGGGCATCTTCTGGATCAATATCTTCTTCATCAGGAGCAAAATAGACAACAAAGCAACCGTTTTCATCTAAATATTTCTGAAGACGCAACAATTCTGTTGATTTACCCGCACCGCGATGACCTGCATAAAGTTGAGAGGTCATTCTGTCAGACAACAAAATTTCTCTCCCCACTTCTACCAAGATGTCACCATCTCCCCGCACTTCTGAACAATCAACATAAGCGGGATCTCCAGCCGGTAAGGGTCGAAATGGGTCAAAGGAGTAGTATATCCGCTTTAATATGGCAAAATCTTGTGGATTCGAGCCTTTCTTTGTTTCTCTTGCTGGCGTAAGTATTGGGCTAGGAATCGGCAAGTTTACCCCAGCAATATCTAATTGAGGCTCTTGGTTTGCTAGTAAACCTGTAATTTGGGCTGTTGCACTTTCAACGTTACCACGGACAAAATTTGCCATTCCACGAGCATAAATTAGTAGTGGTTGGAATTCTGCTAATGGTTCGGCAAAAGTTTCCACCAGCGATGCCATGCGAACCCACTCTGCCTTTTCTTCTAATTTCAAGCCTGCAAGAATAGATGCTAATTCATGCGCTGCCTGACTTGGGCGCGTATACGCTAATGCAGTCCACCTTTGAGCCTGAGCAAAATCACGAATATCCGGGTCGTGGCTATCAATTTGCTGCCGCACATAGGTAAGCAAAAAATCAGACAATTCATTAATTCGCTGTTCGCCAAAATGGGGATTCTGTTTCAACTCTCTCAACAGCGCATTTCGCACTGCTGTATCCATTTCATAGAGTTCATGCCCCACTTCATCACAAAGACTGGAAAGCAACAGATCCGCTACAGCCATCCAGGGGATAATCAGCACTTCACCATTAATATCTCGCTGAAAATTTGCCCAGAGACGGTAGAGCAAATCTGGCGTGAGGGCTAAGGGAAAAGCCGCATGATAAGCCAGATAGAGATGCGCTTCCCCAAAGCGTTGACCAAAAGATTCAATTCGACGACTAGCGACTTCTGGCTTCATACTCTCTACCTTAATTGTGCATTGATTACCCGACCACGTAAAACATCAATCGCCCCATCAAAACCCTGACGGCTAACTTCAAACATCGGTACTAAATGGGCAATTTCCCCGGCTGTTGTGCCAAACCAGCGCTCTGTTGCCATTGGATTTAGCCATGCAATATAACGAACTCTTTGTTTTAACTGGGCAAGAAATTTTTGGGTTAACTCCAGCCGTTCCAGACTGAAACCGCCTCGTGCTGCACCCCCATCACTAAAAATTAATATAGCGGAACGTTCTGGACGCATCTGAGCTAAAAAATCTGCGACAGGTTCAGCTTGTCGGCGCGACTGGTCACAGTAAAGATACTTGGTTGGGCAATTATGAAAGTAGTAAATACTAGCCTTTCCTAAGCGTCCACCTCGTAGTGCTGTGTCAGCAAATCGTTGGGATAAGGCGTGAAAAGGCACCATCGACCCCTTATGGTCAATCAGCAAAAGTAGTTCAGTTCTATTCACCCGACTGGGTATCATTACAGGCTCTAGGAAAACCCCCTGCCGTACAACTTGCTCAATAGTTGCCTCTATGTCTAACTCTGTGGGCAAACCTTGACGTACAAAACGGCGTAAATGTCGCCAACTTTGTTTCATCTGTCGTCGTGTCACCGGAAAATACTCATCGGTTTGGGTGAAGCGATTTTCAGTAATTACCTCATTTGGTTGAGTAGTAATCTGTACTGCTTCTGCAACTTGCATTTCATCCCCAACCTCCATCAATTCTGATGATATAGGTACATCAGCAGGTGTTTTATTTGGTGGATGAGATGACTGATTAGCTTCTGCTGCTGTGTCTTCTCTCAGAGGGCGAGATGGGGCTTCTTTCCTTGTTACAGAAGGATTGACAGGATGAGAAGTTGTGATGAACTGTTGAAAGTGATAGTTAAATAGATGTTCTTCGTCTTGGGATTTAACCCACAAAGTTCGACACAATTCTGCTAATGCTTCCTGGTCAGCCGTGCCAAAACCTTCTTGTAAAGCTTTCAGAACCAGACGATATTCATTTGGAGTTTAGACTAAACGGGCAACAAACCCAGAAAAATAGAGGGTGTGCTTGA
>NZ_CAWUDM010000167.1:0-9020 GCF_963920855.1 Nostoc sp. CCY0012
CCGGATTAAACTGAAGCGCCTTTATCCGTCAATTAATTTTTGACAGACTACTAGGGCTTTACCGTACAGTAGGAGATTCTCTGCAAACTATTATTGGCCGTAATACTCTAGTGCCAAATGACGAAGATGCCGAATTTAGTCGTTTCCTCAATTTTTCTCAAGACAAAGAGGTTGTAGCTTTTGTTGGATGGACATTCGCCGAGTTCCGCGATGAACCACAAGGTGTCTACCTCTCCTCAGGAGGTACTCTCCAAACCATTGCCGACCAAAATACCTTATCTCCAGAGGGTCTTACTTTTTCAGATTTTCGTAATCTATCCTTAGACAATGGAGAAGTATTCTTTAGAGCCTCCACCAGAAGCCCTGAAGATTTCCGAAACGGCATTTACGGCACAGTGGGAGGGACACTCCGAACCATTGTTGACACAAGCACACTGATTCCAGGTAGCAATAACAATTTTAATAGCTTCTTTGATCTATCCGCAGACAATGGACAAGTGGCGTTTGTTGGTTTTGACAGCAATTCCCAACGAGGTATCTATAGCGCAATGGGAGATATGTTACAAACCATTGTAGATACCAATACACTTATTCCCGATAGTGAAGACACATTCAGTTTTTTCTCTAATCTATCTTTGAATAATGGAGTTTTAACTTTCAATGGTTTTGCTGATAATGGACAAGCAGGTATTTACACTACACTAGGGGGTGAGCTTGCCAAGGTGATTACTACGGGTGATACATTGCTAGGTAAAGAAGTAAGTTTCTTGGACTTTGCAAAAAGTGGCGTAGATGGCAACTCTTTGGCCTTTAAGGCTAACTTCACCGATGGCACGCAGGGTGTTTTCCTGGCCAATGCAGTTTTACATGAACCCGAAAAACCGATTCCTGTGCCGGAACCAGGCGCAATCTTAGGACTGCTAGCTACAGGAATTATCGGCAAGATGGTGAAGCGCCGAGTTACTACTACTGTTTAATCCCAATCCGCGCATCTTAACTCTAATTCTCACTGTGGTGGGGAGTAGGTGGGAAGAACTGGGACTAGTACCACAATTTTCCTCCCTCATTCTCCACTTTTTTCTACGCCAGCCAAAATTAAATTAACTGCTTCTTGAGTGTACTGCTCAATCATTTCTGGGCTTAGTAGTTGCAAATCTGGCCTCACATGCTTAAGATTTTCATGGGCATTGAAATAGAAATTACAAATCCCCGCAATTTGCAGAGTTACAAGAAACGGATCAAGTTGGCGGAAACAGCCCTCAGCCATTCCCCGTTCTAAAATTTTGACGACATACCCGAAATTTTCTTGCCAATTCCCTAGCTTAAAATACTTGCCTTGATTTTGGTTTGCTTCTTGAAACCACAGCATTCCCCGTTGCGGGTGAGCCGTTTCATAGGCGATGACTTCCTTAATCAGTATTCTCAAGGCTTCATCTGCGGGAAACTGCTCCAGATTTAGCTTGTTAACCCATTCGGACATTTCCACTACTGGACGTTGCAGAACAGCTTTATATAGTCCTTCTTTGCTCTGGAAGTAGTAGTAAATCATCGCTGTGGTGACACCTGCACCTTTAGCGATCGCATCTGTCCTCGCCCCACTAAGTCCATTTCTGGCAAATTCTGCTTCCGCCGCATCTAGAATCTGCTTTTGCGTCGCCTCTGCATCCCTTACTTGACGCGGTTTTTTAGAGGAAAGTTTTGATTGCGTTGAACGACCCACGGTTCTCCATCATACTAACGACACATATCTTAACTAAAAAATTGGTTGGTAGTTGACATAAGTTATGAGATTTATTAGATTGTTTATTAACTAAATTATTAGTTAATATTTTTTTGTCAAACTGAGCCGAAGTAAAAACAATTGGTGAAAAACATAATCAGACTGCTTTTGGTTGTCCCTAGACTGGAAATCTGGAGGCGAAATAGATCTTTAAAAATAAATATTTTCTTACACAAGTTAGGAGTACGAAATGGAACCAATTTTGCCTGGCGCACCTTGGTTGATTGCTCATAGATCAATGTTGGGAGTTAATCAACCCAAAAAAATTACTTTGAATAATCAAGATTATGTACTCTGGCAAAACCAAAAAGGTGAAGTATTTGCCCTGGATAACATCTGTCCACATATGCAAGCACCCTTATCTGATGGATGGATTTGTCAAGATAGAGATACAATTACTTGCCCTTTTCATGCTCTGGAGTTTGATGTACAAGGCAGAATATACCAAGAAGAAAAAAAAGATACCCAGCCAATTACCAAGTCCTTAGAACTAATTATTAGCAATGATTGTATCTGGACTTATGGCAAATTTGAGCCAAGATTACCTATTCCCAATGTGCATCAAAAAATTATCGATGAATACGAATTTATAGGAGTAACTGGCGAAACAGATATTCAAGCAGATTTTTTGACTAGCTTAATGATTAATTATGACTATAATCACCAAAATGGTACGCACAAAGAAATTTTTAAAATTAAATCTTGTAATGTTAGTGCATTTGAAGAAAACGGATACTACGCTACAGTAAAGCAAGAACTTACAAGGTCTGAAAATACCTTAGGAGAAATTATTAAAAATCCTATTTTGGGCATATTTCCTAAACAACTCACTAACACATTGGAATATGCCTTTCCTTCAACTACAGCTTTCTTAGCTACAACACCTCTTGGGAAGATTGCCCAAATACACATTCTCTACCCAGAAACAGAAAATATCACGAAGACGTTTATTTTAATGTATGCCCAGGTAATTAATCCTGTAATGAAGTTTTTATTTCATAACTCGGTTTTACAAGCAGCAGGCACAGTTGTGAAACAAGATACAATTGCTGTTGAAAGTTTGTATCCTCGACAAAAATCAAAAATTAGATTGCCAAATGAGGAGATTATGTTTTATGCAGAAAAACTTTACCATGATTGGTAAATTCTAGGCTATATTTATCCACCCCTGACTCACAAATAAAAAATAATCAACAATCGCTTTGGTGAGCCGGGTAAGCAGAGGAGAATAAATTTGATAGTCGTATTGCAGGAATTGAGTAATTTAATTTTTGGATCTAAATCTCATCCATAATGAAAAGTGGAGTTTTTGTCATGGCGACGCCAGGAAGCAATCTCATAATCTTGACTACAAACTACAGTTTTCAAAGTAGACAAGGTTTAAATGCATATCTGTGAAAGAAAACTCTGCGAACCGTTGCCTTAAAAAAAAAGGGTAGACCTTTCAGCCTACCCTAAAGAGAATATTCCGTTGCTAATTAACCCAATAATTGTTTAGCTTTAGCTAATACATTATCAACGCTAAAGCCAAATTTCTCTAGACAAACACCGCCAGGAGCCGAAGCACCAAAGCGATCAATACTAACAGTATCGCCTTCCATGCCCACGTACTTATGCCAGCCGAAGCTAGAAGCAGCTTCTACAGACAAACGCTTGGTAACAGCTTTCGGCAGAACCGACTCTTTATAAGCTGCATCCTGTGCGTCAAACAAGTCAGTTGAAGGCATTGAGACAACACGGACTTTCTTACCTTCTGTTGTCAGTTTTTCGGCTGCGGTGACGCAGAGGCTCAATTCGGAACCAGTACCAATCAGAATTAGCTCCGGTGTACCTTGGCAATCTACCACTGTGTATCCACCCTTCGCCACGTTCTCAACCGATGTACCTGCTAAGTTGGGAACAGCCTGACGGGTAAACGCCAACAGAGTAGGAGCATTTTGCTTGGCGTGTTCAATTGCGACTTTGTAAGCACCAGAGCATTCGTTACCGTCTGCGGGGCGAATTACAGTCAAGTTAGGAATAGCACGCAAGGAAGCTAAAGTTTCTATGGGTTGGTGTGTGGGGCCATCTTCACCTTGTCCAATGGAGTCGTGAGTCATTACCCAAATGACTCCAGCTTGGGACAAAGCCGATAAGCGGATAGCTGCCCGCATATAATCTGTGAAGATCAAGAAGGTAGCACCGTAGGGAATTAATCCCGAACCATGCAGCGCTATACCATTACAGATTGCGCCCATACCGTGTTCCCGGACACCGAAGTGGATGTTGGGGTTTTGGTATTCTCCTTTTTGGAAATCACCCTTACCCTTGATTTCAGTTAAGTTGGAGTGGGTCAAGTCAGCTGAACCACCAATTAACTCAGGTAAACCTGCTGCCAATTTATTGAGACAGTTTTCCGAATGTTTGCGGGTAGGCAATCCTTTGTCTTCGGCGGTGTAGGTAGGTAGTACTTTATCCCAACCGTCTGGTAGTTTGCTGCTGATGTAACGTTCAAATTCAGCCGCTTCTTGGGGATATTTGGCTTTGTAGTCGGCAAATGTCTTGTTCCAATCAGCTTCGTAACCTGCGCCACGTTCTACTGCTTTGCGTGCATGATTGAGAGCATCTTGAGGAACTACGAAAGGCTCGTGTTCCCAACCCAAATTTTTCCGGGTTAATGCTATTTCGTCTCCACCCAAGGCAGCACCATGAACACCAGCAGTGTTGGCTTTGTTGGGGGAACCATAACCGATGGTAGTTGTAACCTTAATCATGGTCGGCTTGTCGGTTACAGCTTTAGCTGCTTCAATTGCCTTGGCAATGCCATCTAAATCGGTATTGCCATCTTTGACATGTAAAACATGCCAGCCATAAGCTTCAAAACGCTTGGACACATCTTCGGTGAAGGCTACATCTGTAGAACCATCGATAGAGATGTGGTTGTCGTCATACAAAGCAATCAGTTTGCCTAATCCCAAGTGACCCGCGAAAGAAGCAGCTTCACCGGAAATGCCTTCCATGTTGCAACCATCACCTAGAATTACGTAGGTGTAATGGTCAACAATTTTGGCATCAGGTTTATTGAATTTAGCAGCTAGATGGGCTTCTGCCATCGCTAAACCGACTCCATTGGCAATTCCTTGACCCAAGGGGCCAGTCGTAACTTCCACGCCTGCGGTCATGAAGTTTTCGGGGTGTCCGGGGGTTCTAGATTCCCACTGACGGAATTGCTGAATATCTTCAATGGTGACGCTATCGTAGCCTGTCAGGTACAGTAAAGCGTACTGCAACATCGAGCCATGACCAGCAGACAAGACAAAGCGATCGCGGTTGAACCAACTGGGATTTTTGGGATTAAATCGCATAAAGCGATCCCATAGGACGAAAGCCATAGGAGCCGCGCCCATCGGCAGCCCTGGGTGTCCCGATTTTGCTTTTTCTACGGCATCAATAGCCAAAAAGCGAATCGAATTAATACAAAGTTCTTCGAGGGATTGGGTTGCAACAGCCATAATCTCTTGTTCTTAACGACGGGTTAGCACTCTTGGAGCTTCTCTTCTCACTGGGGTTATTTTAAACAGTTAACAGTTAACGGTTATCAGTTATCATTTTTATTCATTAAGCCTGGTAACTGATCACTGATAGCTGACCACTGATTTAAAGGTTTCCGCAGTATCTTCATCATCCCATTCCCCATTGTGGATGGACAAGCGGGATCTCCTGAGTTTTTGGTGATAAATCAAGCTAATAATCGGGTTATGCTGAACGCTCAATTCAGCCATGAATGATATTTATGATACTTTTCACACGATGATCTCAGGAGAACTGAATACGGCAAATTTGAGAATTTTAGACGTACTTCTTAAAGGCTAGCGTGACATTGTGACCACCGAACCCGAAAGAGTTGGATAGTGCGACTTCAACTTTTTGCTCGCGGCTAGAGTTGGCTACGTAATCTAGGTCACACTCTGGATCGGGATTTTCTAAATTGATGGTTGGCGGAATTTTATCATTAGCGATCGCCAATACTGTGGCCACTGCTTCGATGCCTCCTGAACCACCCAAAAGATGTCCTGTCATCGATTTGGTGGAACTGACGGCGATTTTATAAATGTGATCGCCTAAAGCCGTTTTCATGGCAGCGGTTTCGGTGGAATCATTGGCCGGGGTGCTGGTGCCGTGAGCATTGATGTAACTCACCATTTCTGGGGTGAGTCCGCCATCTTTCAGGGCCAGTTGGATGGCTCTAGCGGCTCCGGTGCCACCTGGTACTGGGGAAGTAATATGGTAGGCATCACAAGTCATGCCATAGCCGACCATTTCCCCATAAATCCGAGCGCCACGACTCAAGGCGTGTTCTAATTCTTCGAGGATGAGAACTCCGCCACCTTCACCCATGACAAACCCATCGCGATCGCGGTCGAATGGACGGCACGCGTGAGCGGGGTCATCATTGCGAGTCGAAAGCGCTCGTGCTGCGGCAAAACCAGCTAAACCCAAGGGTGTAATTGCGGCTTCACATCCCCCGCAAATCATCGCTTGAGCATAACCATTTTGAATCAGGCGAAATGCATCCCCAATGGCGTTAGAACCTGCGGCGCAGGCGGTGACAGCGCAAGAGTTAGGCCCTTTAGCACCAGTATGAATTGCTGTTAATCCCGCAGCCATATTGGCAATCATCATGGGAATCATGAAGGGACTACAGCGATCGGGCCCACGATTGAGGTAGATTGTTTGCTGGTCTTCCATCACCTTTAGTCCACCAACACCGGAGCCAATCATCACTCCCACCTGTTCGGCATTTAGTTCATTAATGACTAACTTGGCGTCGGCCAGGGCTTGTTTGGCAGCTGATACCCCAAATTGGGAAAACCGATCCATGCGCTTGGCTTCTTTGCGATCCATGTAATCATGTGGATCGAAGTTTTTTACTTCCCCTGCAATGCGGCAATCATGGCGTGACGCATCAAAAAATGTGATGTGGTCAATGCCATTGCGTCCGCTTAACAATCCTTCCCAATATTCATCTGGTGTTTTACCAATAGGTGTAATCGCGCCAACACCAGTTACAACAACGCGTTTACGTTTATAATCTGTCATGACTTAGTTAAAGGTGGCGAGAAAGCTGCAAAATATAGGGACTGGGGACTGGGGACTGGGAAACAGGGATTGGGAAGTAGAAAGACAAAATAATGGTTTCTTCAGAAGATTTTTCTCTTTAGCCAATTATTACCAGTACCTAATACCCATTGCCCCTTGTCCCCACAAGGGGCCCCGAGTTCCCCAATTGCTGTTTAGGCAGATGCAGCAACTTTGTCGTTGATGTAATCCACCGCTTCTTGAACCGTCGTAATTTTCTCGGCGGCTTCATCGGGAATTTCAATATCAAATTCTTCTTCCAATGCCATTACCAATTCAACCGTATCTAGGGAATCGGCTCCTAAATCGTTAGCAAAATTAGCTTGGGGTGTAATAGTTTTGTCAACTTTGTCATCATCAACACTTAGTTGATCGGCAACAATTTTTTTGACCTTTTCAAAAATTTCTTGATTCATAGGTAAAAGTCCTTGACCAGTTGCTATTATCCGCTCTTGATGGGCGACATGGTTTTGAGCATATACATCTTATCGGAAAGCGCGATCGCCCGTATACTACCGGAGGCTTTTCCTTGAGAAAACTCTAGCCCCCTAGGGTACGACTAAATTGTTGTACCTGGAAGCACAAGGTAATCCACAGAAAAACAGTTGGCAATTAGAACCAGCGATGCGATCGCTTGATGTAAACGCTTTTATTTACCAGGTGATTAGTGACCTCTTTCCCCACTGACACGATGGCGTACAGTCAGGGCTGCCTTCCCGCGCTATCGCGCCGCTACGATAACACGATCAGGCTTTCCTGGTTATTTCCATTTCTGGTTTTACACCCACCATCTAGATTTGGAGTAACAATTAAGTTACTTCATATCCCCGACGCTCTGATTGCCCAGGCAGTTTCCATTCCCGCCAGTCTAGCGGTACTTGTGCTAGTTTGAGTTTTTTGTGGTGCCAATGTTTGGCAACTAACAACCCATTCATTCGCCCAACACTATTGTATTACTCTTGAAATCATTGCTATATCAATTCTGTTGTTTCTACGCCTTGGCTAATATCCCTGTCCAAGAATGATACAACAGTAGTTGTCAGGGGCAATTGCTCTTATCCAAATATACTTTTATGCTATCTCAGAAGTTAAAGTACGCTTATTACCCTGGTTGTGTCGCCCAAGGAGCTTGCCGGGAGCTGTATTTATCAACTCAAGCTTTGACTCAAGCATTGGGTATTGAACTGGTTGAATTGAAAAAAGCTGCTTGTTGCGGTTCAGGCACATTTAAAGAAGATTCTCAATTACTAGAAGATACGGTTAACGCCAGAAATATTGCTTTAGCAGAAGAATTAAATCTACCCCTACTTACCCATTGCAGCACTTGTCAGGGTGTAATAGGTCATGTCAACGAAAACCTGAAAACATGCCAGACCGATAACCCTGCTTATGTTGAGCAAGTAAATAGTTTGCTGCACAAAGAAGGTTGTTCACCTTATCGCGGTAGTACCGAAGTTAAACATCTCCTTTATGCCCTAGTCACAGATTACGGTTTAGAGGAAATTACCCAACGTGTAACTCGTAAGTTAACGGGATTAAAATGTGCTGCTTTTTATGGTTGCTATCTCCTGCGTGGCCAAAAGTTAATGCCCTATGATGACCCTTTCCAACCGGAAGCAATGGAAAATGTCTTTCGAGCAATAGGCGCAACACCAATTTATTATCGTGGACGCACCCAATGTTGTGGCTGGCCCCTTGCTAGCTATGCTACTACCCAATCTTTCAAAATGGCTGGGATGCACATTCAAGAAGCCTTAGAAAATGGTGCTGATTGTCTAGTCACGCCTTGTCCTCTTTGCCATCTGAATTTAGATTCTCGTCAGCCAGAAGTAGAAAAGGTCATCGGGCAGAAACTAGGTTTACCAGTACTGCATTTACCACAGTTAATTGCCTTAGCATTAGGAATTAGCCCGAAAGAACTCGGTTTAGAGCGCCACATTGTTTCCACAAAGTCATTGTTGGAAAAATTGGAGATTAGCGAGTAGACAGAAGGGGAAATGGGGAGATGGGGAGATGAGGAGATGAGGAGATGAGGAAGATGAGGAAGATAAAAACAAAGATATTGGTACTCACCGAAAATCCTTCCCCCCTGCTCCCTGCCCCCTGCCCCCCTGCCTCTTCC
>NZ_CAWUDM010000168.1:0-9013 GCF_963920855.1 Nostoc sp. CCY0012
TAGTACGTCAAACCACCCTCTTGTACTGGGGGCGCGTCCTACTGCGATGGTCATTAGAACAAATCTCCAAATCTTATAAGTACAAATCTGCTGGTAGACTGGCTTTTTACAGCTATCTATATGCAGAAAGTTAACCAGATTGTCAATCTAGTTTACAAATTTTTACCGACTCTCATAATTATAAGTGTAAATCGCTAATTTTTCCAGTAATTTTTTTCAAAAGGAGATTGGGTACTAGGTACTAGGAAAATTCTTCTCTCATCCCTAATCCCCAATTCCTCATGCCCTGACGCTAAAATGAGTCCTACAGTTATGTTTTGATTAATCCTAAATGTTTACCATCGACTTAAGTCTCAGAAACACTGCCTTTCCTATCTCTGTACAACGTAAATCAGCAGAGGATGCTGAAGCAGTTTATCAGCTAATTTTGGCAGCGATGCGCTCTGGTAATCCTGACCTTGTGGAACTGAAGTGTGAAGGTAAGACAGAAAAGAAAATTGCTGTGCGTGCTAGTGAAATTTCTGGGGTACAAATTGTTCAAAAAGATGGTACCAGTACCAGTAGCGGCAGACCACCAGGCTTTTTTGCCGTAACCGCTGAATAAGTGAATAACTAAGGTATACACATGGCGGAAGCGGGCATTGAAGTTAAAGATTTACGCTTCAGTTGGCCTAATGGCGAGACGGCTATCCAATCTTGCTCTCTGGAAGTACCTGTGGGTGAATTTTGGATGCTTTTGGGTACAAATGGCAGTGGTAAATCAACATTACTCCGACTGCTGGCGGGGCTATTAGCTCCCCAGTCCGGGGAAATTCGGGTTTTACATCCGGTTGGCTTTGTCTTTCAAAACCCTGATCATCAATTAGTCATGCCCACAGTTGGTGCTGATGTGGCTTTTGGTCTTGTGGAAGAAAAATTGCCGCCTGCTACGGTGAGGGATAGAGTAGAAGAGGCGCTGGGGGCAGTCAATTTGTCGGCTTTACAACTACGCCCTATTTATGCACTGAGTGGAGGACAAAAACAACGCGTCGCCATCGCTGGTGCGATCGCCCGGCGTTGTGAAATCTTATTGTTAGATGAACCCACAGCTTTACTCGATCCAGATAGCCAAATGGATTTAGTGGCTGGTGTCCGTCGCTTAGTGAAAAGTCGCGGTATTACAGCTCTATGGGTAACTCATCGTCTAGATGAGTTAAATTACTGTGACGGTGCTTTTTTATTAGAAAAAGGCTTTTTGGTAGATAGAGGTGAACCTCAGCGTCTCAAACAACGTTTAATGACTCTAGAAGATGAAACTTCTTAAACAGTCAATTTCTACTAATTCTTTTTCTTCAGTTAATTAATCAATAATTAATCACAATTACAGCGCGCCTTAAACGGGCGCGTTTCCTTTTGATAAAGCTTTTGCACGTCCAATTTTGCTAGCATCTCGCATTTTTTGCTGTTATGTAACATAGTGTTACAAGCAGTGCTTCAATTACTATAAAACTTATGAATGGATTTTGTTAACTCTAGATAACTGTGATTAAAAACCATGCCTCGTCCATTACTCCGAGCCGTTTTGTTAGTAGACGGCTACAACATCATTGGCGCTTGGCCTTGCCTGAAAAAAACCCGTGATCAAGCAGGATTAGAGGCAGCACGCTGGGAATTAGTGGAAGCGATGACTAGTTACAGCTCATTTCAAGGTTATGATACGCAAATAATTTTTGATGCTCAATATCATAAAGCCTCTAGCAATCAAGAAATTATTACAGAACTTTTATCAGTTCATTACACTGATTTTGGGCAAACAGCAGATACTTTTATTGAAAAATCCTGTGCATCTTTGCGTTATCAAATAGCCCAATCTCTGATTGCTCGCGTGATTGTGGCAACATCAGACCGCGCACAGCAGTTGATGGTACAGGGGTATGGGGCTGAATGGTTATCGGCACAACAACTGTGTGGTGAGGTAGAAACCACAGTTTGTCGGATGCGACATAAATATCAAAAACGTCAACAACCTAAAGGTAGGTTTTTAGCCAACTCTATTGACGCTAAAGCACGGCAGCGATTAGCGGAATTGCGGATGGGATTACAGTAGGGACTAGAAGCTAGGGGCTAGAGTGGTATACTCTCTCGTTCAAAAGTCTCAAACCATTATATAGCAGGGTTTATGGTTGGAATTTTATAAAAATTTAGCATATACGAAAAAAAGTTTGGGAAAGTACTTGCCAAATCTTATGTGTTGGGTTTAATATTAGAAACTGTGAGCGTTCCTCAGTAGCTCAGTGGTAGAGCGATCGACTGTTAATCGATTGGTCGCTGGTTCGAATCCAGCCTGGGGAGTTTAAAAAAATATAAGTTAAAGTAAAGAGTTAGATTAGCTAACTTGCATTTTTGTTTAGTAGTCAGTTAATCAAGTGCGATCGCAGATAGAATACAAATGTCTTCTTGTGGTAATCTTTCACAAACCCAATCACAAGATGGTCGCATGAAAAGCATTTTTTACCAGAAATTTTCCAGCCTAACCATAGCTAAATCGATAACTCTGGTTATGGCAGTTTTAGTGGTTAGTGTACCATTTGCTGCTAAAGCCAGTCAGCCGATAATCAACGGTGCAATTAACCCCAGAGAGCCAAACTTTTTTACACGGGGTAGAGAGCAATTTGAGAAAGAAATTCAACTTTTGCTAAACAGAAGCCGTTCTGCTTTAGATACACCCCTAAAAATAAAAATTCATCCTCAACAACAGCAGCGGATACAAGAGCAACTCACGCCACTAGAAAAGCGTCCTGATTCACCGAGTCATCCTCATGAATCTCAAAATTAGTTCCTATCAGTCTGAGGATTTGGCATGAATCACTGGGTGCCTTAGTGTGTAGCGCCAGACTCTTGTTTTAATGTGACCTAATTTGCCAATTTATGTATGAAATATTACAGTCACTAGTGGTATAAACGCCAGAAGAAAACTATTCCAGTACTGCCAGTTAATTTCTGGTGTGGGTTCTGGTGGTGCTAATAAAGCTTCTATTCTCTGTTCTAAGCGTAGCTTGCCGTCGTAGGTATCGCCTCCACTAGACCCTAAAGCTGCACAGCAAATTTCTGATGATACACTGCTGTTACTCACCACCATCAGTAACGACTCTGCCAGCAAAAGCGGGTCTGCTTGTGACGCGGCGTAACTGTCAGCACGTAATTCACGCAAAGCTAAGAGTTCTTCCCACAAAACATCTGTATTGGGTAACCAACTGGTACAGGCGCGTACCCAACCCAGCCAGAAAAACCAAAATGTGTCGCGGTAATGATAATGTCCTTGTTCATGTGCCAAGACACTATCTACATGCTCTGGGGAGAGGGTTTGCAGTAATCCTTGACTAACTACTAGTTCTGGATGCCAAAAGCCAATTTGACCAGCAAACGGTGCGTCTGTGTTCAGTAACCTAACTTGTTTACCTGCAAGATGCACCAAAGGAGATTGACGAGCAGATTCCACAGATTGCCAACCTTGGAAAGCCAATTTAATACATAAAACGGCAAAAAAAGCTAGGCAAGTTAACGCAAATTCATAGCTTAACCAGCCAGTATGTACCCCACCCATATTGCCTTGGGGCCCCATAAATAAAACAGCGATCGCCGTCATAAAAATTAACAATGGCGGAAAGAGAAATAAAAATAGCGATCGCCGCCACCGGACACCCCAGTTACCTTGGAGATGATTCCCAGAGCATCTTAAACTCCAAGCAACTGTCAAAGCAGTCAAAATCATCATCAAATGCATTATTGTTGTTCCTCCCTGGCTTGGCGTGCGGCTTGAATGCGTTTAGCGATCGCTTCTAATTGCTCGCTGGCGGCTTCATCTAGACTATCAGCAAAGGCAGCAATAACATCAGGGTTGCCCACTGCTAAAAACCGTTGTAACTGGTCGTGGGCCTTAATTACCTGTGCTTGCTGCTTTGTCAACTTGGGTTGCCAATAAAATGCCCGTCCTTGTTTGTTGCAGGTTAACCAACCCTTATCTGTCAGGCGGCGCAGGACTGTGGTGACAGAAGTGTAAGCTAATTCTCGGTTCGGGTCAGAGAGAATGCGATCGTGAACATCCTTGACTGTAGCTGAACCCAATTCCCAGATGATATTTAAAATTTCTGCTTCCAAAGGGCCTACAGACAGTTGTTTGGGGCGATAGTCAGGTAAAGGTGCCATATTGATTTTGTCACAGATTTTAGATGTTGGATCAGCGGATGAGATGCAAAAATTCCGGTTCTATTTGCCAAGCTGAGACTGCGTAAAAGACTGTTTTAGCAGGTTGATTCTGTTTTCAGATTACCGCTGTTTGTGTCCCTTGGCTGCAAATCTCCGGTCTAAGATAATGAATACTCTTGCCTAAAGATAAGAAATCCTCTGACTTTAACTGTGATTATGGTGAATGACACCAATTAGAATGTACTCTCGGTAACAGTATTTAGAGCAGGTGTATCCAGCGCGTGAAGCTATTCATATACCACACTCCGGAATTGACTCCCACGGACAAAACTCCAGACTGCGCGATCGTAGTTGATGTTTTGCGAGCTACTAGCACAATAGCCACTGTCTTGGCATCTGGAGGCGAAGCTGTGCAAGCTTTCAGTGACTTAGATCAACTAATTGCAGTCAGCGAAAAATGGCCATCAGAAAAACGACTGAGGGCTGGAGAACGCGGCGGCGCTAAGGTAACTGGCTTTGAATTAGGTAATTCTCCCCTCGACTGCACACCGGAAGTAGTCCAGGGGCGACGTTTGTTTATTAGTACCACCAATGGGACTCGCGCCTTACAACGGATACAACACTCCCCAACTGTCATCGCCGCAGCTTTGATTAACCGGGCGGCGGTGGTGCATTATCTCCTGGAAAAACAACCAGAGATAGTGTGGATTGTCGGTTCCGGTTGGGAAGGCAGTTTTTCGTTAGAAGATACAGTATGCGCCGGGGCGATCGCTCATAGTCTTGTAGAAAAGTCTCAATTATCCCCAGATGATTTAGCTGGTAACGATGAGTTAATTAGTGCGATCGCTCTTTACTCCCAGTGGCAAAATGACTTATTGGAATTATTCCACCAAGCTAGTCACGGTAAAAGGTTATTACGTCTTGAAGGTCATGAAGATTTAAAATATTGCGCTCAAATCGATATTTTAGATGTCTTGCCTATACAGCAAGAACTGGGGGTGTTAAAAAGCCAATAATTAAAAGATTGTTGCTGCTGTTTGAATATGCCTCCTTCTGGTTTCAACTGGAAAAAGGGTTAGTTCAATCAGTCAGTAACAATCCAACTACTGCTAAACTGAGGACAAATCTTTTGAGGATTGAGGAGCCATGAGTGCTACCACTGCTCAACCTCTAACACTAAAGGAGTTTTTGCAGATCCCAGAAACTAAGCCTGCTAGTGAATATATCAATGGAGAAATCATCCCTAAACCAATGCCGAAAGGGAGACACAGCAGGTTACAAGGAAAACTCTGTGCAGCCATAAATCAAATAGCTGAGGAACCGAAAATTGCGTATGCTTTTTCTGAATTACGTTGTAGTTTTGGAGGACGTTCAATCGTACCAGATGTAGCTGTATTCAGATGGAAAAGTATCCAGTTTACGGCTGATAATCAAGTTCCAGATAATTTTAATCTTCCACCAGACTGGACAATTGAGATTCTGTCACCAGAACAAAAGCCTAACAAAGTTATTGGAAATATTCTCCATTGTTTAAAATATGGCAGTAATTTAGGATGGTTTCTTGACCCTGATGACTGGAGTATTTTAGTATTTTTACCTGGACAACAACCAGAACTACTTCAAGGAGAAGATTGTTTACCTGTTTTACCAGAAATTGACTTGACGCTAACTGTTAATCAAGTTTTTAGTTGGTTGAAAATGGGGGTTAAATAAAAAGCCCCTGATATCTCTACCAGGGGACAATTTTATGTTAGTAAATTACTTGCTAAAAAACTAAGATGCTATGCACTTTAATTAGCATTAGCTAATAGTAATTCGCGTTTTTCTGACCCTTGTATTCTCACCTGATTGTCGTCATCAACATCCACAATGGCTGTGATTCCATCGCGGACTTCACCAGATAACATTGCTTCGGCCAGAGGATCTTCTAACAGGCGCATAATTGCCCGACGTAACGGTCTAGCACCGTAGCTGGGGTTATAGCCTTCTTCGACTACACGCTCTTTAAAGCGGTCTGTAACTTCGAGGATGATGCCTTTTTCAGTTAAACGGCTAGCAACTTCACGCAGCAAGATGTCAGCAATTTGTTTGACTTCATCCTTGGAAAGTTGAGTGAAGACGATAATGTCATCCAAGCGGTTGAGAAATTCAGGACGGAAGTAAGCCTTCAGTTCCTCATTAACTAAGTTACGAATGCGGTTGTAGCTAGCATCGGCTTGAGTATCGAAATCAAAGCCTAAACCGCCGCCACCTTTTTCAATTACCTTAGAACCAATGTTGGAAGTCAGAATAATTAGCGTGTTCTTGAAGTCCACTTTCCGACCTTTGGCATCGGTAAGATGACCGTCATCCAAGAGTTGCAGCAACATATTGAATACATCGGGGTGCGCTTTTTCAATTTCGTCGAATAGCAGCACTGTGTATGGTCTACGCCGCACCGCTTCGGTCAATTGTCCACCTTCGTCGTATCCTACGTAACCAGGAGGTGAGCCAATAAGTTTGGATACGGTATGTCCTTCCATGTATTCGGACATATCCAGGCGAATCATGGCTTCTTCAGCACCGAAGAAATATGATGCCAAGGATTTTGCTAATTCTGTCTTACCAACTCCGGTAGGCCCAGAGAAGATAAAACTAGCAATTGGGCGATTGGGATTCTTTAACCCCACTCTGGCGCGACGGATGGCGCGAGATACGGCTGTAACTGCTTGTTCTTGGCCAATTAGGCGTTCGTGGAGTGTGTCTTCTAGGTGTAACAGCAACTCTGACTCAGATTCAGTGAGTTTGTTGACTGGTACGCCTGTCCAGGAAGCGACGATTTGAGCAATGTCTTCCTCATCCACAACGGGAGGTGGGACAGCTTTATCGGTGTGCAGTTCTGCTTCCAGTTTGATTTCTTCGTCGCGCAGTTCTCCAGCTTTGTCAAAATTCTGCATTCTGACTGCTTCTTCTTTGGCTTTAGTCACACCGACTAGTTGCTGTTTGAGTTCTTTATTAGCAGAAATGCGAGAGTTGCGTAGCCGCACGCGAGAACCAGCTTCATCAATTAAGTCAATGGCTTTATCTGGTAAAAAGCGATCGCTTATGTAACGATCTGACAATTGGGCTGCTGCTAAAACAGCTTCATCAGAAATATGGACTTTATGATGCTGCTCATAAGCACCGCGTAAGCCGTAAAGAATATCAACGGTTTCCTCTACCGATGGTTCGCCAATTAAAATTGATTGGAAACGGCGTTCTAAGGCTGCATCACGCTCAATGTGTTGACGGTACTCATTCAGGGTAGTTGCACCGATGCACTGGAGTTCTCCCCGTGCTAAGGCAGGTTTGAGGATATTTGCTGCATCTAAACCGCCTTCTGTACCACCAGCGCCAACTAAGGTATGAACTTCGTCAATTACCAGAATGATATTGCCAGCAGAACGGACTTCTTCGACAATTTTCTTCAGGCGTTCTTCAAAGTCGCCACGAAAGCGAGTTCCAGAAACTAGTGATCCCATATCTAGGCTGATAACTTGCCTATCTAGCAAAATTTCCGGCACATCTTGATTGACAATACGTTGTGCTAGACCCTCTGCGATCGCAGTTTTACCAACTCCTGGTTCACCAATCAATACTGGGTTATTTTTCGTGCGGCGACCGAGAATTTGAATGGCACGCTCAATTTCTTTGGCCCGACCAACTACAGGGTCAAGCTTACCTTCTTGCGCCATTTTGGTGAGATTTCTGCCATATTCTTCTACGCTCAGGTTTTGGGTGCGTTTTGCACTACCACCACCACCAGAGAAAACAGAGGCAGATACGCCTTCACCTAAACGACGAATGACTGCGGTACGAACACTCTTGAGGTCAACTCCTAGATTTTGTAGCACTTTGGCGGCGACGCCTTCACCGGCCTCGGTCAATCCCAAGAGTAAGTGTTCAGTGTTGATGTAGTTATGTCCCAGACTATTAGCTTCTCTAAACGATTGCTCGAATAAGCTTTTCACCTTGGGGGTAAAAGGAATTTCTGGTGGTACAAAACCAGAACCTCTACCGATAATCCTTTCTACTTCCCGACGTGCTTCTTTGAGAGTAACGCCCAATTCGGCCAGCACTTTAGCAGCAACCCCAGTTCCTTCTCCAATCAAACCCAGGAGAATTTGTTCAGTTCCTACAAAATTGTGTCCCAGGCGACGGGCTTCCTCCTGAGCTAGCATAATTACTTTAATGGCTTCGGAAGTGAAGTGTTCAAACATAGCGGGTTATTGCTCCCTTGCTGCTTGGACTTTGGGTGAGATAAATCAATTCACCCTCATTTAAACTTTCTTGTATTTTCTTAAAGATAATGTATCTTTATTTAACATGTAATGGCAGTGGTGAGAGCCGTATGGGATCAGGTGTGGTTGCCGTCTTCATTCATTATGGCGCGAAGGCAAGACTCTGAACTCTAGATTTTGGTTGAATTAATAATCCCACTAAAGGTATAAACTATGTCTGAATTACACGGAAGTAAAGATCAACAACACCCACTTTACAACCGCGATCGCCCCTCTATTGATATTTTACTCGCTCAAGAGCCAACGGACTACAATTTAGCCGAATTGGCTAGGCTACGGATTCGTTATCAAGGCTTTCCCGGAGCCAGAGACATTCAAAAAGATTTAGATAAAGTCTTACAGCAGTGGGGTTTAACGGAAGCTGAACTTTTGGAAAAAACTCGCCAAATGCATGATAAGGGAGGAATTTATAAAAGTCGCGGCAAAAAGGAAGAACAGGATTGGAATTAGAAATAGGGAGTGGGGAGTAGGGAGTAGGGAGTAGGGAGTGGGGAGTGGGGAGTGGGGAG
>NZ_CAWUDM010000169.1:0-8819 GCF_963920855.1 Nostoc sp. CCY0012
CACAGAAACTGCATGAAAAATTTTGAGCATCTCTCCCACAAAATCAACACCCTAGCACTGATCCAGAGTTTTTGTATCAGGTTTTAGAACAGGCGATCGCAGCTGGGGCAACGACAATTAATATTCCTGATACTGTGGGATACTGTACACCCAAAGAAATTGGTACTTTAATTGCCGGGATTCGCGCTCACGTTCCTCATATTGATCAAGTAATTCTTTCCATTCACACCCAAAACGATTTGGGTTTAGCCACAGCTAACGCGTTGACAGCCATTGAACATGGTGTGAGGCAGGTGGAATGTACTATTAATGGCATTGGTGAACGTGCGGGGAATGCAGCATTAGAAGAGATTGTCATGGCCTTGCAGGTGCGTAAACCGTTTTTTAACCCTTACTTTGGTCGTGCGGTTGATGCTGATGCACCCTTGACTAACATTAAAACCCAGGAGATTTATAAAACCTCTTCCTTGGTTTCCCGGCTTACAGGAATGTTGATTCAGCCAAATAAGGCAATTGTCGGCGCCAATGCTTTCGCCCATGAGTCGGGAATCCATCAAGATGGCATTCTCAAGCACCGCCAAACTTACGAAATTATGGAAGCTGGTTCTATTGGTTTACCAGAAAATCGTATTGTTTTGGGTAAGCATTCCGGAAGAAATGCCTTTCGTACCAGACTCAAAGAATTGGGGTTTGAACTGAACGAAGCTGACTTAAATAAAGCCTTTAATCGGTTTAAAGAAGTTGCTGACAAGAAAAAAGAAATGTCCGATTGGGATTTAGAGGCGATTGTCCGTGATGAAATGCAGATTCAAGGAGAAAGCGGCTATCAACTCGAACACGTCCAAGTAATTTGTGGTGATTGTACTTGTCCCACTGCAACCATTACCATTGTCACTCCCGATGGCAAAATTCTTACAGATGCCAGTGTTGGTACAGGGCCAGTAGATGCGGTGTATCAAACCATTAATCGATTAGTGCAGATTCCCAATCAATTGATTGAGTTTTCTGTGCAATCTGTAACTGGCGGAATTGATGCCTTGGGAACCGTGACAATTCGCTTAGAGTACCAAGAGCGCATATTCTCTGGACAAGCATCTGATACAGATATTGTGGTAGCCGCAGCTTACGCCCATATTAACGCCGTGAATCGTCTATATCGTTATTTGCAACAGGTACAGACTTCACCCGCATCCGTGGCTCATTGATGAAATAATTCTCACGCGCAACGCACACCACAAAGAGCGTAATTTTCCATGAGTCCGCGTAGGCGTACTTAGTTTGTATAGCTGCGAATTTATTCGCCAGGGCTATTTTCCAGCATTTTCTCCCCCATATCGTAGAATGTGAGCAAGCAATTTCACGACTATTGAAGAAAACAGCAGTTATGATAATCAATGCTGATCATGGTCAAAAGGCTTGTATATTAGCACAGGAAACAATATTGGGGAATAAAATATGCTGGAATTATTAGGTTCAGGATTAGTTTCTCTTTGGTTGGAAATGGCTGGAGTCCAAATCAAGCCAGTAGATGCCTTAGAGACCCTGGCTTTATACAATAGCCCTGGTTTAGTTCTCGCTCCTGATCCCAATCCAGCTGGGTCTACTACAGTACAACAATATTTAAAGGAACTGATTGCCGCAAAATTGGTACCGGAAAATTTAACCGAGAGTCAGGGCATTTGGATGCAGTCGGGGCCGATGCTGATGGCGAATCATCAGGGTACTATTCCTCTACCTGCGGCTTCTTTAACGAAGATTGCTACTTCACTTGTTGCTTTGCAAACTTGGGGCCCAGACCACCAATTTGAAACTTTGGTCAGCGCTACAGGCCCAATAGTTAACGGAGTATTGCAGGGTGATTTGGTGATTACAGGTGGTGGTGATCCCATGTTTGTTTGGGAAGAAGCGATCGCTCTGGGTAATACTCTCAATAAAATGGGTATCAAGCAGGTCACTGGCAATTTATTAGTGACCAATAATTTCGCCATGAATTTTGAACTTTATCCAATGGTCTCTGGTCAAATGCTCAAGCAAGCAATGAACCACACCACTTGGACGCGTCCGGCGAATTATATCTACTCCATCATGCCCAAGGGTACGCCCAAGCCTCAAGTTGTAATTGCGGGTAACGTGAAATTAGTAACCCAACCCAATCCCCAAGAAACTTTATTGTTGCGTCGTCGTTCTTTACCCATGCAACAATTGATTAAAGAAATGAACGTCTTCAGTAATAACTCAATGGCAGAGATGCTGGCAGAATCAGTAGGAGGCGCAGCAGTCATGCGATTAAAAGCCGCTCAACTTGCTGGAGTACCGGAGGCAGAAATTCAGTTAATTAATGGTTCCGGACTGGGGGTAGACAATCGCATTTCTCCAAGAGCTGCTTGCGCCATGTTGATGGCAATTCAACGAGAAGCTGCTGCTCATAAAATCAATGTGGCTGACTTGTTTCCTACTGCGGGATTTGATCGTCGGGGAACAATGCAAGCGAGAAAAATGCCTTATGCCACTGTGATGAAAACTGGTACTCTGCGTGAGGTTAGTGCTTTAGCCGGAGTGATCCCCACACGCGATCGCGGTTTGGTTTGGTTTGCTATTATTAACCGTGGCCCCCAAATCCCAGCTTTCCGTACTAGTCAAGATAAGCTGTTGCAAAATCTTGTACAACAGTTAGAAGTAGCTCCCAATCTTCCCCCATCCATTACTCCCCACTCTCCTAAATATTTCTCACCTGAATTGGGTGCTACTAGTCGTAATGAAATTTTGTTAGGTACTAAAAAATCGTAATTCGTAATTGAGGAATCTGATTTGGTTAATATGCAGATTCCTAGTAAATACCGGGTGTAAAAATTTCCCAGTACCTACTTCCTAATTCCTAATCAACGCATTTTGAGGAATAATTTCCGTCACGACCCTATTGCCTGTCCCACCTCTGACAACAATATTTTCTGTTTCCAGATTACCAACTGCCGTGTCACCTGTAAAATTTAATGGCGGGTCAATTTGACGATAAACAATATTTCCTTGGGCTTCTAATAATTTCTTGTCTAAATACCAAGTTAGTCTATTAGATCTCAGGGTTTGCTGACGCTGCCCTATGGCGTTAACATTACCTGTGACATTAACAATTTTTTGGGGTATTTTCATTTCGCCTTGGTTGGCGGTGACAGTCACATTTTCGGCACTCTGGACAATACGCACAGGCGAATTTGCGGTGACTTTTTCTGCGTTCATGTCCCAAGTCATGACGTCACTGGTGATTTGTGTTGGGGGGTCAGCTATATCTAATTGGCCATTTTTTTTGATTGTGGCAATTTTAGTTTTTAAGTTGACTTCAGCTGCGTCTCCCCGTCCCCGGTCGGTAATTTGATTGTTATTGTAGCGGTCTATTTGGATGGGGCGATCGCCGATTAATTTTTCTTCTTGAATCTGCCAAATTAAATGCTCAGTTCGTAGTTGCATTTGGGGATCAGCAGAAGTTGCTACTACCCCACCAGAAAATTCCATGCGCTGTTCACGAGTTTTGACTCGTGCTTCTTGGGCCACGGCTTGTAGTTGTTTATGAGTCCCCTTTAATTGATTACGGACAATCAATAAATCTTCTTCGGGCCGCCACTCTAATTCGTTACCCCGCAATATAATCCCATTGCTCGGATCTGTAGCGACTATATTACCTTGGAGAAATAACTGTTTGCCATCTTGTTTAATTTCTGCTTGTGAAGCTTTTATTTGGTAAATAGCTTTACCATCTTGGTATAGTTCACCATAAGGATTCTCCGCCTTACCAATTTGTTTTTCTTGAGTGTATGTAGCCTTTTTAGACTGCACTCTCCAAAGCGGTCGTCCTACTTCGTCTGCTTGTTCTAAGGTGACATCAAAAAAAGTTAAATTACTTTCTTGAGAAGATGAATCAGCATCATTTGATTGAGAAGCTGTGGGAGTAGATCTCCCACAAGCAACTAACCCAATTATTAACAGAAAAATTAAAGGCAGGTAATACCAATTTGCTTTCAGTTTTAAGGAATTAAAAGATAACAATGAACAGAACTGAGGAGAACTTTGTTTGATCCCACTTGGTTTTGTCTCATTTTCTCTTAACTTCTTCCTGCCTTTTTGATAATTCATTAATCTTGGATTTCTAATTGTTCATCAGTTTCTCTGGGATCATCCAAAAAACCCATACTGGATAGCGGTCTATATGGATAGCTTTGGCGGGGGGTTTTTTGAATATCTTCTTTGATGGCTTCTAAATCAATATAGCGATCGCTAACATTAATTAAGCTGTCACTAGTCATGGAACGCAAACTCACCACCTCTACTCGCACACCGCGATAGCTAACGGAATTGACGGCATATGCCAAATCTCCATCACCACTGACCAAAACTGCGGTATCATAAGAATCTACTAAGGCCATCATATCTACGGCTATTTCGACATCGAGGTTAGCTTTTTTGGAACCATCAGGTAACTGCACTAAATCTTTTGCAATCACTCGATAGCCATTACGCCGCATCCACAACAGAAAACCTTGTTGCTTTTCGTTAGTTCTGTCTACTCCAGTGTAAAAGAAAGCCCGCAGTAGCCTAGAACCACCAGTCAGCCTACAAAGTAGCTTGGTGTAGTCAATCTCTATTCCTAGTTGCAACGCCGCATAAAATAGATTTGAACCATCAATGAATATGGCTACACGACCCCGATTCTCTAAAACTTGTTCCGGCGTAAATATCGAATCGCTTTCCAAATTATTCAACATTGTTGTCATACCTCATTTTTATTCTTGTTATTTTTGATACAAATTTCCAAATTTACATGCAATTTAGAACGGCTTATGATAGTGTTTCGGGGCTAATAGGTACTAGGCCCCGATAATTTTTTTGAAGAAATAGAAATTGATTGGAAATTAAAAGAACTAATTGTTTTTTGGGGTTTCTATGCGCTTAAAAACAGGTTGGGGTGTACCCAACGATTGTTGGTTGGTTAGTACTCCCCATTGTGCATGAGCGGCAAAAGGGGCAACCATTACAGTTTTTATTTGATCATTAAAGTCGATTTCCCAGCCCAGCTGCTGATAAATGGCGCTACTGATATTGGGAATCACTGGGGACAGAAGATAAGCTGCTAGTCTAACAGATTCTAGAACTGCGTACAGTACTTTTTCTACTTCCTGCTGCTGTCCTTGTTTATATAGTGTCCAAGGTGCTTGATCATCAATAAACTTATTACTGGCCCGTACCAGCAACAGAACGGCTTCGCAGGCTTCATTAAAAGCTAGCTTCTCATATGCTTGTTTTACCTGTTCCCCAAGACTTGAGCCAATGGCGTTTAAGGGATTTTCATCATTAATGGCTTCATTGGCAATTGGCAATCCGTCAGCGCAGTATTTCTTCACCATGTTTAAGGTGCGGTTTAGCAAATTACCTAAGTCATTAGCCAAATCTGCATTCAAAACATTAATGAACCTAACTTCATTAAAATCGCCATCTTTGCCAAATTCGATTTCCTTAAGGAAGTAATAACGAACGGCATCACTACCATAGCGTTCTACTAGGGTTATGGGATCGAGGGTGTTACCCAGTGATTTACCCATTTTTTGACCATCTTTGGTTAAAAAGCCATGCACAAATAACCTTTCTGGTAAGGGTAAACCAGCTGAAAATAACATTGCTGGCCAAGAAATTGCATGGAAGCGGAGAATATCTTTACCAATGAGATGTAAGTTGATGGGCCACCAAGTTTCTAGCGCATTGGCTAAAGTCGCCTCAGCATCCGGTTCTAGTAATGCTGTTACGTAACCAAGCAGTGCATCAAACCACACATAAAGAGTATGTTGGGGATCAACTGGTACGGGAAAACCCCACTCTAAATTCACCCGCGAAATCGAAAAATCTTGTAACCCTTGCCCAATAAAGCTGAGAACTTCATTACGTCTACTTTCTGGCTGAATAAAATCTGGTTGAGATTTGTATAACTCTTCTAGTTGAGCTTGATATTTCGACAGCCGAAAGAAGTAGTTTTTTTCGTCTCGCCACTCCACTTCCTTGTTAATATGAATAGGGCAGCGATTTCCCTCTAACAGTTCTCGTTCTTCCTTAAATTCTTCACAGGAGACGCAGTACCATCCTTGCTGTTGTCCCATGTAGATATCACCAGCGTCCCATAATCTCTGGAAAAATTCTTTGACGATGACTGCATGTCGAGAAGCTGTAGTCCGACTAAAGCGATCGTACTGAATATTTAATAGCTTCCATAAGCTGATAAAGCTGGGTACAATTTCATCGCAAAACTCTTGGGGTGCTTTTCCTAAACTGTCTGCTGAACGTTGAATTTTTTGTCCATGTTCATCTGTACCTGTAATTAGCAGTACCTGATGTCCTAACAATCGTTGAAACCTCGCCACCACGTCCGCAGCTATTGTCGTATAAGCACTACCAACATGAGGCACATCGTTGACGTAATATAACGGTGTTGTCAGAGAAAATGTCTTTTCCGTTTTATCCACTAGATTCATATAGAATAAAAAATCAAATTATAAAAACGTTTTCTATCTTACTTTTATTAGCAAAATCAAGCAATTATATAATAATACTCCCACTTTATTGAAATTACAGTTTAATATTAGCAAATTTCTCTGGATAATAATTCTTTGGCAATGTGTATAAATTACAGTAATTTTTCCTCATAAGACAAAAATAGCCATTGGTCATTTTTTCTAATGATTGTTATTACATTAGTTGTGATAGAGAATACATAAATCAAAAATCCTCAAACTCAGGTGTATTTGTGGTTAAAGCATTTCTACCTTAAGACGGTCATAATATTAATAAAGAAATGTAAAAATTAAGTCAAGATACACAGCGGTTTTTGTGACAAAATATATTCATTAGGTATGACGCTTAATAGTCCTCTAGATATTTCCCGCTATTTTTTAGCAGCTTGTTCAACCCAAATGTTCCGCTATTACGAGGATCGGATTCCTCAAGATACTAGTATTTTGGTTGTGAGCAATCATCGCAGCTTTATGGATGCACTGGTTTTAATGGCGGCGCTATCGAGTCCGATTCGCTTTGCTTGCCATCACTACATGGGTCAAGTGCCAGTCATGCGAGAAATTGTCACGGGACAATTGGGATGTTTTCCTTTAGAGAAAACTCAAAACCGCCAACAAAGCTTTTTTGAGCAGTCACAATTACTATTGCAGTCCCAGCAGATGGTAGGAGTGTTTCCGGAAGGAACTACACCAATGGTAAAATTTACCCAGCCAGATGAGGTAGGTACATTTCAACGAGGATTTGCCCATTTAGCTTTGCGCGCCTCTGTGAAAAACTTGGCAGTTTTGCCAGTTGCCATAGCCTCTCTAGAAGAGGTGAATACTAATGGTTTTCCACTGCGATTGTTAAGTTTATTTGACCCCTCAGAACCTTTATTCAACCAATCTGGTTGGCATCCCTTGGTGATATATCGTCGGGTAGCTGTGTTAGTTGGTCGCCCTTATTGGATAACACCACAACACCATCAGAAATATCACGGTAAATTAGCGAAAAATGTTGCGGCTGAACTAACTCAACATTGTTACGACGAAATTGCTAGTTTACTGCATGAAGGTTGTTATTAGATAATTGGATATTGTTTAAATGCCAACTACACTAGCTATAAAGGTAGATGTAAGCTGATTGTTGTGTTGACAATCAAGTAATATTGATGAAGATAAAATTTTTTTTACCAGTGAGTGTTATTAGATGTGTTCGTCTTGGCCGCCGGACAACCTAAATTAGTGTCTTGGTTGATCTTACAAGAGCTATATTTAACTCTTTCAGCGATATATGACGCGGTTTTTAGCACTCACGTTATGATTTTATCAGAATTTTGACAGCTATGTAGCGATTAAATCATTATGCGATCGCTGTTGCCCAATATGCGATTTTCCTACAAGCCACTTGATAAAACCAGGAAACTAAATTTAAATTTAACAATGTCAGACGTTGAGCTAAATCCGTGTTTTCTTACTCCCAACCGAGTACAACCAGATTATCCACTGTTTGTGTATCTACCAGGCTTGGATGGAACTGGTCAACTGTTGCGATCGCAAACTGCCGGCTTAGAACTTGGTTTTGATGTTCGCTGTTTAGCGATCCCCAGGCAAGACCTTACTACCTGGGATGTATTGACTAACAATGTTTTGAACTTGATTCATGCCGAATTAGAAAAAAGCTCCCAAAGACCAATCTACTTGTGTGGTGAGTCATTTGGAGGTTGTTTGGCGATGAAAGTAGCTACCAAAGCACCACAGTTGTTTAAGAGGATTATTCTCATTAACCCAGCTTCTGCCTTTCATCTCCGTCCTGGGTTGGTTTGGACATCACAACTGACTTACCTTGTACCGGAATGCCTATATGATATTGGCGCTTTGGGGTTATTGCCCTTTCTTGCATCCTTAGCACGCATTCCCCGTAACATTCGCTATGAACTGCTAAAAACCATGCGTTCTGTACCCCCAGCCACTGTTACCTGGAGGTTATCACTGTTAAAGGAATTTTATGTGGCTGAAGAACAGTTACGTCGATTAGCTCAATCAGTCTTGCTAATTGCTGGTGCAAGCGATCGCCTCTTACCTTCTGTAAATGAAGCTAGACGTTTAGTGAATATTTTACCCAATGCCAAGGTAGTAGTGCTACCCGACTGTGGCCATGCCTGCTTATTAGAAAAAGATATTAATCTCTATAAAATCTTACGGGAGCATCAGTTCTTAGAAAGTCAATTACCAGCAGTTAAGGAGTTGGAGACGAGGGGATGAAAGGGAGCAGGGGGGCAGGGGGGCAGG
>NZ_CAWUDM010000170.1:0-8691 GCF_963920855.1 Nostoc sp. CCY0012
CCCCCTGCACCCTGCCCCCCTGCCTCTTCTCCCCCTTAACTAGAGGTAGCGAAATTGGCGTAACTTAATTCATTAACGCGGTTCCATTCAACTACTTGTTTACGGAAGCCATTCCATTGTTCGTAAACTTCTTTGAAAGTTGCATCTTTACTGGCGTTTTCCTCTAAGAAATCGAATGAAGCTTTTTGAGCTGCTTTCATGATTTCTGGGCTGAAGGAAACTAATTTTGTCCCACCAGCGGTTAATCTCGAAAGTGCTTGGCCATTCAAGGAATCGTACTCAGTGAGCATATTCATGTTGGCTTCATGAGTCGCTGTCTTGAAAATTTCTTGGTATTCTTTGGGTAATTTGTTCCAAGCGTTACGGTTAACCAATACTTCTAATGTCGGGCCTGGTTCCCACCAACCGGGATAATAGTAATACTGGGCGGCTTTCTGTAAACCCAGTTTCTCATCATCGTAGGGGCCTACCCACTCAGCAGCGTCTATTGCACCCCGATCTAATGCTAAAAAGATTTCGCCTCCGGGTAACACTTGCACATTTACCCCCATGCGAGATATGACTTGTCCCCCTAATCCGGGAATCCGCATTTTTAAACCTTGGAGATCAGTTACGGTGTTAATTTCTCTTTTAAACCAGCCTCCCATTTGCGCCCCTGTGTTACCAGCCGGAAAGTTAATAATATTGAAGTCGCTATAGATTTTTTGCATGGCTTCTAGTCCGCCACCGTGATATAGCCAAGCGTTCTGCTGTTGGGCATTTAAGCCGAAGGGTACGGAAGTAGCAAAAGCTAAAGCTAAATTTTTACCGATGTAATAATAACCAGCTGTGTGTCCGCATTCCACAGTCCCTGCTTGTACTGAGTCCATGACTTGCAATCCTGGAACCAATTCTCCCGCAGCAAAGGGTGTAATGTTAAAACGCCCATTTGTCATTTCTCGCACCCGCCTAGCAACTACATCAGCACCGCTAAAAATCCCTAGGGACTTGGGCCAACTAGTTGCCATCCGCCACCTGACATTTGGCATTCCAGTTTGCACATTCGCGGCTGTTTCGGTGCGCGTACAGGAAACTAGAGTGGCCGCAGTTGCCGTGGCGATCGCAGCTGTGTTGAGAATTTGTCGGCGTTTCATAATTTGTGGTTATTTTAATTACTTTTGAAGTTAATAGGGTAATGTATCAGATTTTGTCGTAATTTGTTGAATATCACCTTGGCTGCTATGTTTTTCTATCCAATCAAGAATCACTTGATTCACTTTTTCTGGGCATTCATCATGGGGACAATGCCCTACATCTTCTAAGTCGAGTAGTTCTAATTTTTCGTTGTACTGAGTAAATCTTTTGGCTAATATAGGGGGTACAAATCGGTCTTTGCTTCCCCAAATCAACAGCATCGGCACGGTTAACTTGGGTAATATTGCCTTGACACTAGGACTAAAATTAACTGCGATCGCAGCTCTAAATAAAGCACTAAAAGCCCGCGCCGAACCCCGGTCTTGGGGAGGCCCAGCTAAAATGTCTATGAGTTCATCGGTGATGGCTTCGGGATTGGCATAAGCAAGGCCAGCCCAACGACGCAGCACACTAGGTTGGCGCACAAAATTAAATACAGGTTTGAGGATCAACGGCGAAGCAACCATCTTTTTGATTCCTGTAACTATGGGGCGCAAAAAAGGCGGAATAGCTTCTTGTTCTAAAGATGGATCGGGTAAACTCATCATCACAATGCCATGTACCATTTCTGGATGGGCGGCGGCGATGGCTAAAGAAATCAATGAACCGTTAGAATTGCCGATTAATATGACTGGTTCACCAATAAACGCTTGCCAAAATTCATATACTTGCTTTGTCCACAGTTCTATGCTGTAATTCACAGGCGCTTTTTCCGAAGCACCAAAACCCAACATATCTAAGGCGTAAACTGTGTGGTGTTCGCCCAATACTTCTAAATTATGTCGCCAATGTCCAATGGAAGCACCAAAACCATGTAGTAAAATCAGTGGCGGTGTTTTTTGGTGATTTTTGCTTGGTCGAAGATAAGTATAACGAGTTTGCCAGCCCCGCCAAACCCAATCTCGTTGATTCCCAACTCTCTGTTGCCAGTTTAACGTTGTGGTCACACTCTCCTCCGAATTTATCAGCTTCTAAGAAACACTATAGACATTTGTTTAGTTTTATTTTTTAACGCAAAGGTTTAAATGGCCCAACTACAACGCATTGCGATCGCACCTGATCAACTACAACAACAGCAAATATTTTTGACCCCAGAACAACAACATTATCTAGGGCGGGTGTTACGGCTACATACAGGCGATCGCTTTATTGCTATGGATGGTCGAGGTACATGGTGGTTGGCGCAGTTAGCAGGGGAGCAAGCCCAAGTTTTAGAGTTATTATCTGTAGATACGGAATTATCTGTATCAATTACACTAATGGTGGCTTTGCCTAAAGGCAGTGGGTTTGATGATATAGTACGTGTCTCTACTGAATTGGGAGTAGCTTGTATTGCTCCAGTATTGAGCGATCGCACCTTACTCAATCCCAGTCCCCAAAAACTTGAACGTTGGCGACGCATAGCCGCCGAAGCCGCCGAGCAATCAGAGCGGTCTTTTGTGCCGACAATTTTAGAACCAATGACTTTTAGGGCTGCAATTACTGCTAATCAAGGAACTCAGCGTTATATTTGTGAAGCTCGCGGCGATTATCCGCACTTAAAAAACGTGATTGCTGCTGACACCACAGAGATAATTGTTGCGACTGGCCCAGAAGGAGGCTGGACTCAAAGCGAAATTGACAGTGCGATCGCAGCTGGATTTCAACCTGTATCTCTTGGTCGTCGTATCCTGCGAGCAGTTACAGCACCCGTAGTAGCATTATCATTAATTTCCGCAACTTGTGAAGTATAAATAAATTATCACTCTTGTGGTATGGGTCAGATGAAAGATGATTGAACAAGTTGCCAGCGCCTTTGAGCGTCAAGATTATCATAGGGCTGCTAAATTACTCCAACAGTTGTTAAAAGAATCACCAGAAAACCCTTGGGTGCAGTTTTATCTCGGACGACTGCATGAAGTAACACAAAAGCACCAAAATGCTGAGAAAATTTATCGGCAACTGTTACGAAATACTACCAATACCAAAATCGTCACCCAAGCACGTCAGGGGTTGCAGCGGCTGCAAGAACTCGCCCAAGAAGAAAGACAAAGGGCCATTGCCAAAGCCACAGCCCAACCAAGTAATAGTGAATTAGGTTTATTAGTCTTAGAGCCTTTAACTAATGAACTAAAAACCATAGCTGCACCAAAATTTGCTCAAATTATGCAGCTAGACCCATATACAGCTAGGCTAGTGTTACCCAGCCGCGGTTGGAGAGGATATCGCACTGGACAAGTAGGAGAACTCGAATTTTATGGTACACAGTTGCAGCAAGCTGGGATACCTTGCTTTTGGACAACAATTGCTGCAATTCAAAAAATTCAAGTTTTTCAAGTCAAATACTTTAGTGAGTCTGACACAGAAGCAACTGTTATTTGCAGCAACCAAGAAAATCAACTTGGTTCCCTGAGTTTTCAATGGTCAGAAGTCTCAGCACGGGTAGTGGGGCTATTACCGATTTTTGAAGAAGTGGTTGATGTCAATGCCCGTCGTCAATTAGAACGTAAAACCCAAACCCAAGACTATGCCCAATTTTGTGATTTACACTTACCTGAACGAAATTGCATTTTACGACTTTATGATCATGGTTATGAATTTCAGCAAGGTGTAGAAATCACACCCCAAGTTAGCCAAAATACCATCAGAATTAACTGGAATAGCTTACTAAAATGGATAGAACAACATTTATCAAAAACTAAAATTTGGTCAGATTTCACACCCTTTGCAGAAACAGTTTTAGATCAAACAGAAATGCTGGGTATCATTCAGCCTCACATTCACCTATTTCGTAGGGAAAAGACTAATTGGGACCCAGCGTTTCATTTATATAGTGGATTGATCTTTTTGAAAATCAAATAGGGAAATTCATTCCCTATGCTTGAGCAAACTTAGCCAGGAGTTTTCACCTGACGTGCCATATCCAGGTAATTACTCATATTGGCACCTGGACGGCGACGACCATTAGAGCCAGTAGCTGAAGGAGCAAGATATTTGGGCGCAAACGTAGTTTCAACTGGTGTCTGGGGAGCTTTGGTTGCTGCTGGCACTTTAGCAGGTTCAGCTTTAGGCGCTTTACCATTCTTTGATGGCTCTTCTTTTTTCGCTTTTGTGGCTGTTTTTGCTGTTGTCGCAGCAGGTGCATCTGTCTTTGCCGATAGTGCGGCAGACGGTGCTGGTTCTGGTGAATCTACTACAGCTGCTTTTGTACCATTAGATACTGAAGCTGGTTTATCTGCCACCTTAGGAGATGCCTTAGCAGGTTCAGCCTGAGGAGATTTGCCAGCAGATGCTTCATCTAACTCTAAAAAGTAGCCGTTACTTTTTTTCTTTGGTAACAACCCAGTAATGAAACCTAGAATACCAGCGATTAACTTTTTGATAAAACCGAACATGAGAATTGCTCCTGCCTGTTATATTTGTAAACTTGGCCGTAGTGTAAAAAAATACGGCAGAATATTACATTTTTTTGCGCCAAGCTATGCCATGAGAGTGACAAGCTTTATAGGTTTGTACTTAATTAACTAATTAACATTGTAGTAACACTACCGGGCAAATGTTCTCAATCCCTGATTGCTAGCCACGATTGCCAGCGCTCGTAACCTTGATACATCGAGAATTAATTATTAAATTTTACTGTAACTAAGGGCAAGATTATGAAAGTCTGCTTAACAAAAATTAATATTTCGTATACTTGTAGAGAGGCTTTTCGATATTTCCTCAGCCTCTAGTCTCTATCCAGTGGTAGAACTGTCATAACAAATCTACAGGCGATCGCAGTACTCGGTTAAATTTTCTACATAATTGATGTAGGCAAACTTAGGAGATGAATACCAAAAACTATCAGCGCAACTCCGTTTTATTAATACATGGCATTGAAGACACAGGTGCGGTGTTTAATACAATGGCGGGTTACTTAAGACAACTAGGTTGGTCTGTGTATACCCTAAATTTATTGCCCAATAATGGTGATCGAGGTCTTGATGTCTTAGCACAGCAAGTAGCTGATTATATTGTTGCTACTTTTGCCCCAGAAGAACCCTTAGATATTATAGGCTTCAGCATGGGGGGAATTGTTAGCCGTTACTATGTGCAACGCTTGGGAGGAATCAACCGTGTTCAGCGGTTTATCACTATCTCTTCACCTCATCATGGAACTGTCGTGGCCTATGCTTCCCAGCGCCCTGGCTGTTTGCAAATGCGTCCCAACAGTACATTCATCCAAGATTTAAACTCGGATGCAGTAGTGTTAGAGCAGATAAATTTTACGTCCATATGGACACCTTATGATTTGATGATAGTCCCGGCCAATAGTTCACAAATGCCACTGGGACAAGAGGTAATAGTGCCAGTAGCATTACACTCCTGGATGCTGACAGACTCCAGGAGTTTGGCCGCAGTCACCAACGCTTTAGCAGAGCCGATTAAGCCCTATCCCCAATTTGGGTATACTCGTAACTTCCAAAAATCGCCTCTGGGTGGCGGTAATATTTAAATTCCATCAAGTTATAAAAAGGATCTTCCAAAAAGAAAGTGCGATGCTCCAAAGGCAAGCCAACAAAGCGATTCTTCGGTGATTCCCGAAACTGTAGCTGTTTTTGATGTGCTTTTTCTAGTAAATTTTCCCAGTCATGTTCCTGCTGAAAAATGAGTCCAAAATGCCTGGGATATATAGTGCGTTGCGGTGAGAGAATTTCCTTGGTGACGTGAGCTACTAACTGATGACCGTAAAGGTTGAGAATCAGAGCTTGAGGACTTTCACGGCCAGGAATACACCCAAGAGCATCGACATAATATGCTTTTGCTTGAGCAATATTAGATATGGGGAAAGCCAGGTGAAATAAAGTTTGGCTCATAGTAGTTAGGAATGTGGATTTAATAAAATACAGAACCTCACCCCCAACCCCTCTCCTTGGTAAGGGGAGACGATGACGCAAGTCAAAGGCGGGGTGAGGTCAAAAACTAGACTTGCATGTTATTTAATTCATATTCCTTAGTTGTCCCAGAGACTGCTCGTTGGTGCTATTTATAAATTTATGACCTTAAACTCTAATTGTGGTCAATTTGCACACAGTTTTATATAAATTGAGCTTATATCCTGGTGACGATATTGGCGTGGAGTGGGGAAAGAGTTTTTGCGTTGTCTTCCCTGTTTCTTCTGTTCTCTATCCGTAACAGTAATAGAAACTCGGCGTTAGCTGACTTGAGTAGTGGCAGGAATTAAACACCCAAGTTCTAAAATTGGTTATTCTGTTCATATTCTTAGCAAACTACCAATAATTCATTGCTGATGTTATCTTTTATTGATCCTGTAAATCCCTGGTTAGTAGCCATAGGATTAAACACGATTTTATTGGGTTTAGTGGGGATTGCTCCCAAACAGCTACTCACCCCAGCCGGTTTATTTCACGCCGGGTTACTTGGAGTCCTCATTTGGGGAACTCTAGGTTGGCAAGGATATGCCATAGTGGTGTTCTATTTTTTAGTTGGTTCTGGAGTAACGCGTATCGGCATGGCACAAAAAGAAGCAGAAGGAATAGCTGAAAAGCGTTCTGGAGCGAGAGGCCCTGAAAATGTCTGGGGTTCAGCTTTAACAGGGGCATTGTGTGCTGTGGGAATAGGTATTCTCAATTCAGGACTTATACCCACTCCCCACTCCCTACTCCCTACTCCCCAATCCTTACTGCTGTTAGGCTATGTGGCTAGTTTTAGTACCAAACTGTCTGACACCACAGCGAGTGAAGTAGGTAAAGCCTACGGTAAAAGAACCTTTTTAATTACTACACTGCAACCAGTACCTCGTGGTACAGAAGGGGCAGTTAGTTTAGAGGGAACTTTAGCGGGGATTTTAGCCTCAATTGCCATCGCCTTATTAGCCTGGGGTGTGGGTTTGATTGATTTATTAGGAATAGTGTGGTGTGTATTGGCAGCATTTATTGCCACCAATTTAGAAAGTGTAATTGGCGCAACTTTGCAATCTAAATATAACTGGTTAACCAATGAAGTAGTTAATATTTTCAATACACTAATCGGTGCGATCGCAGCTATGCTAATTGCCTTATTGTGGACAATGATCATTCCTGCTTTTACTGCCTAGTTTTGTCTAAAATTTACCAGCATTTTGACACAACACTTTGCTGGTGCAGTTGTTGTGCGTCTATGCAATGGTTGAAATTAATGATTGTCAAAGTTTTAAACTTGCCAATGTATATTTTGTAGTTTATAAAGTTTTACTGTTCCCCATCGGTTGAGTTCATGGAATCTTCATCATTTTTGACCGTTAATGACCAAGCAATTACGATTAACCAAGCAGTAAAATATCTGCAAGCCTCTGGAAAATTAGCACATTTCATGGGTGACATTCTCCGCCAATACGTCATTGAGCAAGAAATACAAGCACGAGATGACATCCAAATCAGTCCCGCTTTAACAGAACAGACAATTATTGATTTCCGCCTCAAAAATCAACTAACTGACCCCCAAGTGTTTCAGGAATGGTTACAAAAAAATGCTACAGATTATGCCACTTTTTATGAATCAATTGCTTTTGGCTTCAAATTAGAAAAACTAAAAGTTGTGGTGACAGAACCAAAAATCCCAGAATACTTTATTGAGCGGAAGATTTTTTTGGATCGAGTTATAGTCTCTCGTATTGTTGTTGATAATCGAGAACTCGCCGAAGAACTGCAAACCCAAATCGAGGAAGGAGGTAGCTTTGAACAACTAGCTAGAGAATATTCACTAGCAGATGACCGCATGGTAAACGGCATGATGGGGCCAGTAAGCCGAGGAACAATGCCAGATAAATTAAGGGCAGTTGTGGATGTAGCGAACCCCGGACAATTACTCGGGCCAGTAGAAATCGATGGACGTTATGGTTTGTTTCGAGTAGAACAAATTTTGCCCGCGTCTTTAGACGATACTCAACTCAAGCAAGTACTACAAAATGAATTATTTGAAAAATGGCTAGTCGAGAAAATTCAAAAGCTGACGGTCAAATTACAAATGAGCTAAATATTCTGAATAATCCATCTTTACAAGCAAACGCTCTCGAATCAATTCCCTGGAACCAACCCCCTTTATGTTGGCTGACTACCGAGCAAAAATCCCACTTGCAAAGTCAAGCACAGATCCGTCAGTATCGTCTTGGGGACAAACTCTGGTCAACTGAAGCAGGCGGTTATCAATTTTTCATTTTTACTGGTAAAGTCCGTTTGCGAGAAGAAGAAGAAGGTAAGCCTTTGGCCGCTTTACAAGCAGGGGATTGGTTTGGTGACTTACATAAAGTAGCTGTGGAGTGTAAAGCCATAGCTGCTAGCAAAGAAGTAGTAGTAGTGTGTTGGGATACAGCACTATGGGCAGAATTTTCCACTCCCCAGATTGAAGAGTTCTGGCTAGGGTGGGAAGGGGACAAAGGGGTAAGAACAACAGCATTGTCAGATAGTTTACCACCGCAGGCGATCGCTTACCCTGATGAATACCAGGAAACACTTTCACCCCATCGCCCCACCACCCCACCACCCCACCACCCCATTCCCC
>NZ_CAWUDM010000171.1:0-8325 GCF_963920855.1 Nostoc sp. CCY0012
CCTCTCGCACGTAGTCAAGGTTTTGACATTCATATTTCCAGGTGCAAGATCTAAGATTGTTAAATATGCTTAATTCTTCAAGCTGACGAGTGTTTGCGAGAACGTGAGTAATAGCAATGCTGTTGGCTTTGGGGATAGCATAAGCATAGGGGTTAGCATAAGCGTTCGCGTTAGTGATGGCGATAGCGATGGCGTTGGGCAGAGGGATGGTGTCGGCGTTGGCGATCATGATGGCGTAAATGCTGATATGAGCTTCGACATCAGCGATTGCGAGCGCAATTGCACGTTTCTCGACAGGTTTAAAATTCCCAGCAGATCCAGTTGTTGCCTGTTCTGCCCAGTTTAATAAAGCTTGCAGCTTCGGTATGTTAATGTACTGTTGCGCTTCTTTTTCCATCAACAACAGCAAATCATCTGCACTAGCCCGCATTAAACCAGCTACTAATAAAAACACTTCCTTCCAACGTTCATCTGTTAGGTGTTCAGTAACTAATTTCTCAATTTGGCGATGGTCATCAATATATTGTGCTGTTAAATATTCCTGTAATGTTAAATGCGAGAAAGAGTAAACACTACCAGCACGTTCTACTAATACCCCGTGTTGTAGTTCAATAGATTTGAGAACATCTACCCCGTTGATAAATTTTTCATCCGGTAGCATTTCTGCTAGTAGTTTCTCAATTTTGTCGGCAATTTCTCGTCGCGGTAAAAATAAACGGTCTTCTTGAAAGGCATCATGAGCAATTTCAGAAAGCATTATTTCCTTGCGTTTGGTATCCAATCCCTTATAAATATCTTCCTGAAAAATGCCTTTTTCACCAGCCCATTCTTCTAATAAAACTCTCAATGCTCTTTCATAGAGAGTCGCTCGATTAGTGGGAATTTTTCTAGAACGCTGATAGAGCAAACACACCAAAGTCAGTAATAAAGGTGTTTGAGTTAATTCTTTAGCAGCAGTATATTCGTGGCTTTTGAGTTTTTCCCAGCAACCTTTACCTACAATTGGTTCAAGACTGAACCAATTGTCAATAAAATTTTCAATTTGAATGTCATCAAAATCTGCTATTGCCACATCAGTAAACTGTCGAAAATTGTGGCGATAGGCTGCTACCCTACAGGACGCAATGAAGCGATTTTTATTGTAAATATCAACAAAATCTTGAATGTGATTAATAACATTGGTTGATTTTTTTGTTGAAACTTCATCCAAACCATCCAGCAAAACTAGTAGCTTGCCTTCCTCTAAGGCTTTAGTTGTAAATTTTTCTGGCTCGGATATTTCACAAATACTAAATTCTTTTACAATAAAATTTTTTATATTGATATCTCTCTCTTGAAATCTTTTCAACTCTATAAATACAGGGATACAGTCATGGTTAAATCCTCCTTCTTGAACTTTGAGTGCCTCTAATCCCATCTTTCGCAGAAATGTAGACTTTCCTACACCTGGGCCACCAAGCACCATCAAATATTGCTTTTCGTTAGCAACTTTAATCCCTTCTTGTTTACCTTTATCTTGAGCTTGAAACTTGCGGCTATTAGCTTGGCGATAAAATTGTTCTAAATTTTCGATAGATTCAAAACTATGGATGGCTTCATCATTCAAAAATCGAACTGCTGTATAGACCGATTCCATATTGACAGGTTCACGCATTCCTAAAACTTTGAGAATGCCGTACCGTTTTTCGTAGTAAGGTCTTACCTTTTTTCGTACCTCTTGCACCAAGACATCTATTTCTATTTCTGAGTTGCAAGTTTGGCTAAGTGACTTGGTTTGTGGTACAGAATTTTCTGCGGACTTGTGAAAACGTCGTTGGTAGCGTTCTAATGCTGCTCGGAAATTACTTTTACTGACTTTTTCACCCAACGCATCTGTAAGAAGTTTCCATAATTCATTGCCTTCGTTTTTAATATACGAAGAACTATAACCGCTAGCTTTAGCTATTTCTTCATACGTTTTCTTGTTCCAACATTCCTGAAGTATACGCTTTTGTATATCAGTTAGGTAGTTATCTGTCTTATTAAATACCGCTTCATCAGCAACCTTTAGGGCTTCTTCCAGATTCATTAGTCAGTGAAATAAATATTTTTGCAGCTACAAACTTTTTCGTAATTTTAGCTTATTTTTTCGTAATTTTAGCTGACTTTACAGTAACGACAAGGGTTTGAGGGCTTTGGCAGAATGATGACATCCTGATTGCAGGAAAAAGCCTGGAGTCACCCAGGCGACGTTAAATTAGATTTCACTTCCATCATACCCATGAACACTAACGGAACTAAAAAGTCTGGCAATTGCAACGATGTTTCCAAGTTTGACCAGACCTTCTCTCGCCTATCAAAATGGACAGCCTATGCGATAGGTTTGGTAGCTGCATTTACTCTGACAGTGAAGCATGACCCGCAAGGTGTTCACTTGATACCTTTGGCAAAGCTTTTTGTTCAAGCTGCCCAAATAGGCGTAGTGGAGCAAAAGAAAAATGGTAAACCTGATAACCCAGACAACTCAAACACAAAGCAATAAATAATTAATTAAAGGAGAGCGATCGCTGCTTGGGCAGAAAACTGGTGTATAACGACATTAGAGTTAGTGCGGAACCAAGCCCAAGAGATTAAGAGCTAATTTGTAAACTCAAGCAAAATCTTTGTATGGTAATGGTTTCAGAAATTTGAGCATATCAAGGCTTTATCCTCCGAAAGCTATACCCAGCAAAGAATTGCGTGTCCTTAAGATTTTCTTTACGAATCAGATCTAAGCGCGATCGCACTTCTTACACTAGATGTTCGCTTTTTCTATTCTTAATATTTGTGCAGTTTCATCCCTATGACAGTTTTTAACAAACCTTTTTTGACATACCAGACTTGTGAGAAGCATTACGTTAATCTGACATGACAGGAATATCAATTGGAGATACTGCTTCTAAAGTTTCAATTTCTTGTACAGCATTCCAAAGGTCATATTTCTGCTGAAGATTTAACCAAAGTTCGGGGGTAGTTTGAAAGGCTTTCGCCAAACGAAGTGCCATGTTAGGCGAAATCCCAGCTTGCTCATTAATAATTTCGGATACTGTTTTCCGCGATACATCCAATATTTCAGCCAGCTTCGTATTAGTCATATTTAGTGGTTCTAAATATTGACGTTTAATTAAAGCGCCTGGGTGTCTCGGCTTTCTTTTCATTACCATTCTCAACTCTAGTGATAGTCCTCGTAATCTACTGAGTCAGCATCTCCATCTTCAAACTTAAACGTTATACGCCAATTCCCCGACACCGTAACCGACCATACCCCTTCTCTATTTCCTTTCAATTGGTGAAGTCTAGAACCAGGGTATCTCATATCTTGAACATCAACTGATGCGTCAAGTCGGTCAAGAATATCCAATAATTTCTCTGCATATTCCGGCTGAACACCACTCCTATCATCATCTTCAAAAAGTTTTTTAAGCCCTTTGTGTTTGAAGTTTTTAATCATGTTCCTTACGATAGCATCTTTAGTGTAACCTTTGGGGTTACACTCTGTCAACTATGGAACAAAAAATAAATACTTTGCCAGCCCGATTGTGATTAATAGATTCATGTTTATCCTAAATAAAAAAATCCTCTAAATTTACACTGCTAGCCCCGACCGCGCAAGAAGGGTGCGAGGTAATGGTTACCTCTAAGCTTTATCTATCAAGCTTTTCAGTTAACCAAACAAAAATTTTCTTACTTTTTTTCTTACTTCTGCCAAACACCATAAGTAAATTTCTCAATATTACTTCTTGGCATTGATTTAAATCTATGTCGGGTGATTGCCTCCGGCACAGCACTCTACGCCATTTTGAGCAAGGTAATAGAAATAATCAAGATTAAAGAAAAAATATTCAATAATCTAGAATCTAGAATATATAATGAGGCTCGTAAAGTATAAAAACGGCAAAAGCAAGTGTGACCAGAAAAATAGCTATTTTCAATATGAAAGGGGGGGTGGCAAAATCGACCACCGTTTACAACTTGGCTGTTGGTTTGGTCAAGTTTAAAAAGCAGCGAGTGCTGATTGTTGATATTGACCCTCAAGGAAATGCCAGCGCTGCGTTAGGAATCCCCATTTGGCAGATTGATGTCCAGTTAAAAGATGTTTTGCAGCACAAAACACCGCTAGAGCAAGTGGTGGTTTCAACCGATAGCGGTGTAGATGTGTTGCCATCAAATATTTTTCTTGCAGAAGAAGAAATCCCCATATCAGGTCGTCCAGGGAGAGAACTGCTGCTCAAAAAAGCGATCGCACCAATCTTAGATAAATATGATTTCGTTCTCATAGATTGTCCCCCAAACATTGGGGTTTTTTCCATTAACGCGCTGATGGCAAGCGATGCGGTACTAATTCCCGTAGACATGAGCTACTTGGGACTGTTAGGTGTTCAGGGAATTGAACGTGCCTTAACTTTAGTGCGAGAACAACTAGAGCATCCCATCAAGATTGCAGGTGTGCTGGCGACTCGGTACGATCGCAGGAACAATCTCAGTAAAGAAGTATTTGATGCACTCACGAATCATTTTGGCGACAAGATGTTCACTAGTGTAATTCCTGAATCAGTGCGGATTCGGGAAGCACCTTCGCACGGACAATCTATCTTTGATTACGACAAAGAGAGTGCGGGTGCAAAGGCGTATAGTCAATTAGTGGATGAGGTATATAAATGCCAGTAAATAAAGGGAAATCGTCGCGTTCGGCGTTGGGTGGTAATCCTTTAGCGCAAAGCATTTTCAGCAAAACTGAAGTGGAAACTCAACCGCTTGCTGAAGTAGAAAATATTCAAGATTCTATAAACAAGAATCAAGAATCTACAAGCAATAATAAAGATTCTATAAACAAGAATCAAGAATCTATATTCTTGAATAAATCAGAAAGAGAAGCGGTAAACCTGCGCTTACCTCTTGAGTTGAACGACTGGTTAAATGACCTGCTGAAAAAAGGTAAGCGACAGCACGGAGCAAAAATCCCCAAAGAAGTTTGGGTACAGGCTGCCCTGGAGTTATTCAGAGCTATGCCCGTTATGTGGTCAGAAATTGATTCCGAAGAGAGTTTGCGCGAAACACTCAATAATATTGAATCCAGAATCAAGAATCTAGAATAAAGAACCTAGAATAAAGAAATTGAATGTACATTAATACCCAGAAAGAGGAATTTAGCTATGCTTACATCAATGCCGTCGCTTCGGCTGCGGGTTATTCATTCCAAATAGCACCCAGACCATTAGATTTAGTGGGAGTTGATGTAACCATTACAGGAATTGCCTCACCGGGTTCTAGACGGCGAACTCGGATTGATTTGCAAGTCAAATGTACTTCCCAAAAATTACTAGTAAGTGACGGGGTGAAAATTCCTCTGGAAATAAAAAATTATGATGAATTAAGAAACGACAATCCCGACGATGACCCCCTGTTGTTAGTCGTGGTCTTGGTTCCTGATTTACAAGAAGATTGGCTACAACAATCGGAAACTGAGATGTGCTTGAAACGTTGTGCTTACTGGGTGTCAATACGCGGTCAACCACCAACTGAAAATCAAACCACTGTCACTGTGTATTTACCCCGTGAAAATATTTTCAGTGTTGAAGTTTTGCAAGCTCTCATGCAACGAATTGCTAGAGGAGAACCAATATGATAGTTACCGTGCGTGACCCGGATATTCTCTCAAATTTAGACCCTCAGATATTAACATCCTATCTCCAAGCACAGGGATGGTATCAAGAAAGTCAGGTTGACAACAAAGAATCTGTTTGGATTAAAGCAAGTGATTTTGGTGAGGAATTTGATATTACCTTACCTCTCAATCCTTCTATCAGGTCTTATGCGCTGCGGATGGCTGAAATTTTGGCAATTCTAGAAACAGTTGAAGAACGCTCTCAGTTAGACATTTTGAGCGATTTAATTACAACAATCCCAAATACTGAAATCCAGGGGATGGTGATTAGACTAGCAGAACGAAATCATCCCAGCAATGTCACAATTATGGGCTTTGTTGTGGGCAAGCCACGTCAAATTTACCTTTCTCTGAGTGAATCTGAATACAATCAGGCTCGGACTGCTTATCACCAGAGGCTGCCAGTCGTTTGTACTGGGGATTTAATTAAGGAGAATGACGCTTTTGTGCTGAAAAAAATTATTAGCTTTGCTTTATATGATACTTTGACCGAGCGAGCAGCAGTCTAAAAAATAGCGATCGTAAATTGGGGTCATCGTGCCAATTTGGTTTTTTTGTACGCTAAAAAATTTAGATAAACGCCCAAAGTCTTGTCCAGACTGAGTTACAGCTTGTAAAATTTTGGATTTTTTAGGTTTGAAGCACTAAAGTGGCATTGATCATTGCCAAACACCGAATACAGCTTTTCATAATTGCTACAACAATGCCAATATTAAAACTTCACTAAAACACTACTGAGTTAGCTATAAAACTAATATTTTCAGGGAACAATACGTATAGTAAAGCTCACTTACTCGTTATAAGAAGTCTTGTTTTATGGAAGAAGTTATTAGAAAAGTAGCTGCTATGGGATTACCAGGCGTAATACTTGTAGTTGTGATGGCTACTACAGGTCTTACAGGTGCTGCTGCCATAACATCAGCCTTAGCAATCCTTGGTGGCCCAGCGGGTATGCTGGGAGGTATTGCAGTTCTTGGAATTACTGGAACACTTACAGATATTCTGGCCAAGTTTGGTATCGAACTTGTGCTTATGCGTATATATGAAAAGCGTAGTGAAATCGAGCCTATAGAAAAGCTTACTCAGGAAATTGATAAATTACCATTTATTAGCAGTGGATTAAAACGTAAGCTTACAAGAATAATTGATAAAAAGATTGTTTTTGTATTAGTAGGTCGTACAGGAGTTGGAAAATCTAGCACTGTAAATTCACTTTTAGGTAGGGAAGTTGCTAAGGTTGGCAATTATGAGCCAACTACGATGTCGATTGAATCATATGAATATGAAGAAAAAGGCACTAAGTTGTTAATCATAGATACTCCTGGTCTTTGTGATGATTTAGAAGAAGTTGGCAATGATCAAGAATATCTAAATCTTATGAGAGCAAAAATACCTCAAATGGACTCAATGTGGTTTGTAAGCCGTCTTGATGAAACCAGAGTGACAAATGATGAAAAACGAGGTATTAAGTTAGTTTCAGAAACATTTGGCGCAAAAGGATGGGAATATGCTGTAATTGTTTTTACTTTTGCAAATTCTGTTCCTGCTTCAAGATATCAAGAAGCTTTAGATAAAAGAACCGAGTTAATTAAGCGGGAAATAGCTAAGTATGCAGGAGAAGATATAGCTAATACAATTCCATCTGTTGCCGTTGATAATAATAATCAAACTACACCAGATGGTAAGCAATGGCTTGGGGAGTTTTTTACAAAAGTTTTTGTAAGAGTGTCTGAATCTGGTTCATTGCCATTGGCAGCCGCAATGAAAGATAGTTTGAGTACATCGACAGGTGAAGCAAGGATTAGTCTGAATGAGCAACAAAAAGCTGAGGTTAAAAAGAAAATTAATAAGGGTTTGATTGGAGGACTTGCTTATGGTGGAGCAGTTGTTGGACAAATACTTGGGCCAGGAGGAATAGTAGTTGGTGGGTTGCTTGGTACTGTAGTAGGACTCTGGTTAGAGCTAGATCGTAAAAATGCGTAAATTTGTTTTGGTAGGACGTACTGGTGTTGGTAAATCTAGCTTTATCAATTCAGTTTTTGGGCAATATATTGCTGAAACTTCAAAATATGAAGCTTGTACAAAAATAGTTCAACATCATGCTTATAATAGTCCTTTAGGTGATATTTGTCTTATTGATACACCTGGTCTAGCAGAAGATGATATAGACTGTGATAGAAAATATTTAGATTTAATTAAATCTAGCATTAATTTTGATACAGTTGATGCCTTAATTTATATTTCTCGTTTAGATGAAACTCGATTTCGTCCTGATGAAAAACGAACAATACGTCTTTTAACAGAAAAACTAGGAGTGTTTATTTGGAATAAAGCTTGGTTAATTTTCACTTTTTCTGCATCTGTTTATCCTGAAAAACGCCAAATTGTTACAATTAATAAAAAGAAGCAAATAGAAGATTTTGTAAGGTCTATTACTTCCGATTACGGTTTAAATCCGCCCTTTCAAGGTTTTCAAGTTAGATTACGAGTTGATAATATATCAAAAAATTGGACTTCAAAAAGTCTTCCAATTATGCCAATATTGCATCAACACAAATAAATTTAAATGTTTTTAGGCTTAGTGGTGCAGCTTAGTGGTGCAGAAAAGTCTTGAACCGCTTGTATACCAGGAGTCTGACTGA